>JAUSPR010000257.1 GCA_030655715.1 Thermoplasmata archaeon | reverse complement strand
GACACTTTTGCAAGCAGATGGCATTGTAAGCGCAGTAGGAAAAGAACTGAGGAAAATTTATCCGGGCGTGAAGATTGATGCGGATATGGTTCAAGGAATCATAATTAACGACGTTATCAAGCGAGATGCACTAACTGGGGAACGTGCCGAACTTGCGCAAAAACAGGTTAAGAAATATTATAGGAAACTTGAACGCCAGGCAAAGAAACAAAAAGCAGTTATAACTCCACAAAACCAGTCTACTTCCGCCCCTACAAATGCCCCAGTAAAGCCTAAGACAGAAAATCCACCAACTTCATAATCAACTCTTCCCCACTTTGGACGGGGTCACTCTCCTAAAGGCAGGCCGGAAACGGCCAGACCCCGTCCTCTATTTTTATAAAAAGCACCCTCAGACGCAACAGAACCTGATGTGGAAATCCTTATATACGCCGAGGCTATTTCCGTAATTGTATATTATAACCATATAATCGGATAATCGGTATTTATACTAGTATTATGTGCCAAAGACCCGATTTTGAGGGAGCGGATGATATGCCAGAATACACTCAAGAATTAAAGAAAGGTACTACTACTGTAGGTATTACTTGCAAGGACGGTGTGGTCATAGCCACCGAGCACAGGGCCACCATGGGAACGCTTATCGCACACAAGAAGACAAAGAAGCTCTTCAAGATCGACGATAATATCGGTCTTACCGTAGCAGGTCTCGTCGGTGACGCACAGACCCTTGCCAGGTATCTCAAAGCAGAGGCAGAGCTTTACAGGCTCAAGAGAGGTAGCAACATGCCCATCAGGGCTGCAGCTGCCATGCTTTCCAACATTTTGAACGGTCGTTCTTACTACCCCTACTGGGTACAACTGATTGTTGCCGGCGTGGATGACGACGGGTACCATGTTTACTCCCTTGACGCGGCAGGCGGTTCAATACCGGATGATTATACCACCACTGGCTCAGGTTCACCATATGTTTACGGCATTCTTGAGGATTATTACAAAGAAGGAATGTCCATGACTGACGCAGTAGACCTTGCAATCAGAGGCATTTCCACGGCAATGAAGCGCGATTCCGCTTCGGGGAATGGCATAAGTGTCGCAACCATCACCAAGAAGGAATTTAAAGAACTTGATGACGCAGATATCACAAAGAGAATCGAAAAGATGAAACTAGCATAGGGGCAGATGCAAGTTTTTTGGGTGGTTAGCCCATGAGCGTAGAAAAACTATTGGAACAGGCCAGGGACGAAGTTAGAAAAATCGTCCCTCCCAACATTAAAATTACTGAAATCGACTTCGAAGGTCCTATCATTATTATTTATACCGAGGACATGGAAGGCCTGGCCAACAATATTGATATAATCAGGCAGCTAGCGCAGAGCCTCAGGCGCAGGGTCGCCATAAGGCCGGATCCCAAGCTTCTCTCCAGCGCGGAGGAGGCCGAGGCCGAGATCAGAAAAATTATTCCCGAGGAAGCGGAAATTACTGACATTTATTTCGAGCATGAGACTGGCGAGGTCACAATCGAAGCAATAACTCCTGGACTGGTCATAGGCAAACACGGTGCGCTTCTTAACGAACTGAAAAAAACCATTGGCTGGGCTCCGAAGGTTACAAGGGCTCCACCGCTGGCCTCAAAGACTGTTACTGAGGTCAGAAGTTACCTGCGCCAGGTCAGGGAGGAGAGAATCGCATTCCTTCGAAAGCTGGGTAAAAGATTAATTCGAGAAGTACCAGATGGAGAAAACTGGGTGCGCCTCACAATGTTGGGTGGTTACAGGGAAGTTGGAAGAAGTTGCACGCTGCTGAACACAAGAAACAGCAAGGTCATGATAGATTGCGGTGCAATGCCCTCCAGCGATAATGTAACACCATACCTTAACGCGCCGGAACTCATGCCGCTCGAGAGCCTTGATGCGGTAGTAATCACACATGCACATCTGGACCACTGCGGCATACTGCCAGTACTTTACAAGTATGGCTATGAGGGCCCGGTTTACTGCACTCCCCCAACCAGGGATTTGATGTCACTGATGCTTATTGATTCCCTCAAGGTTTCATATGGCGAGGCAAAGAAGGGCCAGTACGAATCAAGCCATGTGCGGGATATGGTAAAACATTGCATTCCATTGAAGTACGGTGAAACCACAGACATATCTCCGGACGTGCGACTCACATTCCAGAATGCCGGTCATATTCTTGGCTCGGCTGTCTGCCATTTCCACATCGGCGACGGCCTTTACAATATCGCCATGACCGGCGACATGAAGTTTGAGAAGTCCTGGCTGTTCAATTCAGCGGTCAACCGCTTCCCGAGGATTGAAACGCTGGTTATCGAGTCCACTTATGGTGGTTATCACGATATGCAGCCAAGCAGGGCCGAGGCATCACTCCAGCTTCGCCAGAGTGTTGCGAGGACCATAGAGAAGGGCGGTCGCGTGCTCATTCCGGTTTTCGCTGTCGGGCGTTCCCAGGAGGTCATGCTGGTTCTCGAGGACCTGATTAGGAACGAACAGATTCCCGCAGTCCCGGTATACCTGGATGGTATGATTTGGGAGGCCACGGCAATACATACTGCCTACCCGGAGTACCTCAACAGCTCGTTGCGCACCCAGATATTCCAGCAGAAGGAAAATCCATTTCTCTCGCCGATCTTCAAGCGCGTTGACAGCATGGACATGCGCCAGAGAATTGCGGACGACCCTGAACCATGCATTGTTCTTGCTACCGCGGGCATGATGAACGGCGGGCCTGTACTTGAGTACCTGAAGGCATGGGCCAGAAATCCGCACTCCACAATCGTTTTCGTGGGTTATCAGGCCGAAGGAACAATCGGCAGAAAAATCCAGAAAGGCTGGAAGGAAGTCCAGCTCAGCGGCAGGGGAGACGGAATAACCCTGGACATGCAGATGAATGTAGAAACAGTTGATGGTTTCTCCGGTCATTCGGACAGACGCCAGCTCATGAGATATATCGAGGGCATGGAGCCGAAGCCGGAGCGTATTATTATCGGTCACGGAGAAGAGTTCAAATGTTCCGACCTGGCCAGCTCGCTCTACAAGAAATTCGGATTTGAGACGAGAGCGCCGATGAATCTGGAAACTATTCGGCTGAAATAGGCGGATTAATAGTTTTTATTGATAAAGACTGCAATGTACAAGAAAGTTGAATGCAATTCATGATAATTAATAGTGGCGCATTCGACCATGGCATGGCAACAGAAAATCGTTGAATCGATTGCCATGTGGCTTGTATTATTTTGTAAGCAATAGGTGAATGCAAGAACTGAATATTACATAGTAGAGCATTCGCCCAGAATCGTAAATTTTACCAGCACCATGATTCTATGCGTTGGCCCGTAATCGGCATTCTGAAAGCGATAGGATTACGGGAGGACTTCAAATGTTCCGACCTGGCCAGCTCGCTCTACAAGAAATTCGGATTTGAGACGAGAGCGCCGATGAATCTGGAAACTATTCGGCTGAAATAAGAGCGTATGGGCATGCTGAACAAAGCTTGCCATCATCCAATCTTTTTCAAACCTGAAACTAATCTTGTGCGAGCTAAATCGACATAAATCGATTTAAAATGCGTCCACTGCTTCTTGTAATCCTCATTGACCTGGGCCACGGGTTTCGCAGGAATGCCCACGACAATCTGGCCCGGCTCGATGATCGTCTTGTTCTTGACAACGGCGCCTTCGCCGACAACAGCCCATTCGCCCACCCTGGCATAATCCGAAACAATCGAGCCCATGCCGATGATGCAGAAATCGTCCAGCGTGCAATTGTGCAGAATCGCGGCATGGCCCACTGTCACATCATTCCCGATTTTGAGGATTTCGCCGGGCCTGGCGTGGAGCACACAGTTCTCCTCTATTGCGGTTCTATTGCCAATTATAACAGTGCCATAATCTCCGCGGATGACTGCACCGGCACCGATGTAACATTCTTCTCCGATCGTGACATCGCCGATTATCGTGGCCTCAGGGTAGACAAAGCCCCCATTTCCGATGACTGGCCTTTTTCCCTCGAACTCGTATATTGCCATATAAAACCTCAATAACGGTGATACTCGATTCCTGCCTCGGAATTGCAGACGCCCACGCCTTCGTGCACATGACCGACCTCTCTTGCCTCAAGAGTCTTGTTCAGAATGGATAGGGCCTTTTTAACATGCTTCTCAGGCAAGATGATAGCCATTCCCATTCCCATGTTGAATGTCTGGTACATTTCCTGGTCCGAGATGCTTCCCATTTCCTGAAGAATTTTGAAAACAGGTTGCGATTCCAGCGGCTTCTCTATTCTGAATTCCCTTTCGGAATGAAGTCTGATAAGATTCCTCAATCCTCCGCCGGTGATATGCGCGATTCCATGAATCTCGCATTGCCTGACCATGCTGAGAATTTCCTTAACATACATCTGGGTGGGTTCCAGCAATTCCAGGCCGATCGGCCTATTCAACCTGCTGAATTTCTCGTCATATCCCATCTCATTGACCTCGAGGACCTTCCTGGCTAACGATAGACCGTTGGAATGAATTCCCGAGCTTTTTATCCCAATAATTGCATCACCAACCACGATTTTCTTTCCGGTGATGAGCTTGCTCTTCTTCACCCATCCCAGGCAAGTTCCTGCCAGGTCGAAGCCGTTCACCATCTCTGAGAGAATGGCAAATTCTCCGCCAACCAGCGAAACATTTGCCAGTTCGGCTCCTTTCTGGATACCAGTTCCGATCTGTTTGGCCAGTTCATTGTCAGGTTTGTCTATTGCAATATAATCCACGAAGGCCAAGGGTTCCGCGCCCACGCAAATCAGGTCGTTCGCGTTCATTGCAACACAATCGATTCCGATGGTGTCCCATTTTCTCATCGCATTGGCAATCATTATCTTGGTGCCCACACCGTCAGTGCAAAGCCCGAGAGCGTAAGAACCGAACTCGATGAACCCGGCATACCCGCCGTGCATTTCCACTCTTTTTCCAACTCCCTGCCTGGTGAATCCCAGCATATTTACAAGTGATTCGATGGCATCGGATTTTCTGTCAATATCAACGCCCGCTTCAGCGTATGTTAGTTTCATTGTCTCACGTGGGGCAATATGCGATTGAACATAAACCTTTTGCTGAGTTATTAAACATGTTCTCGCCCTAATACCGCAATCTTTAGATTTGCGGATACAGGGCGCTTACAAACTTTTCTATTGGCGAGAAATAGTTTAATTAAAGTGCTCACCTCGATATCCTGTCCTATCTACTTATTAAATCAGCATGGATGAGTATCTGGCGATAGGGACACACGAAATTCAGGATGAAAGCTGTCGTCGATCCACCGTTGCATACCGTGAATATATTTGCATAGAAAATCGAAGCTCATGTGCTTCGATAATTCAGGTATGCAACTGCCATATGGTAAACTTCCAGCCACGAACAAATCCCAGCCACTTTAGGGGCTGGTAGTTTACATGTACATGCCGCCGTTGATATCTAGGACATGGCCCGTGATGTAGGCCGCCTTGTCCGAGGCGAGATACACACAAGCGTAAGCGACTTCCTCAGGTTCGCCGAACCGACCAAGTGGTATGCCCTTGAGGATCTTCTCTTTTACCTCTTCAGGGATTCCCTCCACCATGTCTGTCCGCGTGAATCCAGGTGCGATTGCGTTGACTGTAACCTTGCTCCTTGCCATTTCTCTGGCCAGGGCTTTTGTCATGCCAATCACTCCCGCTTTCGCAGCGGCGTAGTTTACCTGCCCGATGTTCCCCATCTGACCCACTACCGATGCGATGTTGATGATTCGTCCGTACTTCGATGCGGTGATGTTATCGAGAAAGACCTTGGAGCAGTTAAAATAGCCAGTCAGGTTCACATCGATTACCTGCTGCCATTCCGCCTCGTTCATCTTCACAAAGAGTCTGTCGATATTTATGCCTGCATTGTTTACCAGGATATCTATCTTCCCGAAGTTCTTCTCGATGGCAGTTTTCATCTTCCGTACTTCCTCGATATTGCTCGTACTTGCCGGATATACCCATGTGTTTCTGCCGAACTTCTCAATCTCTCTCGCAATATCGTCAGCCTTCTGCTCGCTCTTGTTGAAGTTGACCACGACATCCGCCCCTTCCTTCGCTAGCCCTTTGGCTACCTCTCTCCCGATTCCTCTGCTAGCCCCCGTGACTAGGGCCTTTCTTCCGTCCAATAATCCCATGTTTAATCACCTCTACTTGTTTTTATATTTAGGCTCTCTTTTCTCTAAAAATGCGTTCATTGCTTCTTTTACGTCGTATGTATCGAAGAGCGCGCCCCATGCCTGAATTTCGTAAGCCAGACCAGCATTGAGCGGTGTTTCCAAGGCCATGGCTATTGCCCTTTTTGCTGAGATAAGAGCTGGCCTGCTCTTCGCACTAAGAATTCCAGTGAGGTGCAATATGGCAAGTTCCAATTGCTCATGCGGTACAATCATGTTCACGAGCCCAATGGACAGCGCTTCCTCTGCGGTTATGTGCTTTCCGGTGTATATCATTTCTTTGGCTTTGCCTAGACCCACTATTCGACATAATCTCTGTGTTCCGCCCCAGCCAGGGATTATCCCTATGTCGATTTCCGGTTGGGCAAAAATAGCATCCGGAGTTGCGATGCGGAGGTCGCAGGCACAGGAAAGTTCCACCCCACCTCCAAAAACGAATCCATTGAGAACAGCGATAACTGGGGGGAGGTCACGCTCAATTGTATGACCCACCTTGTGCCCCAACCTCGCAAACTCAATCGCTTCGAGCACACTCTTTTCGCGCATCTCCCTGATGTCCGCACCGGCCGTGAATAGCTTCATGCTGTTGCTTCTCCAGACGACGACGCTGATGTTATCATCCTTGGCAATTTTCTGGAAAGCGTTTTCGAGTTCTACGAGCGTGTCGTGGTTGTGAACGTTGCGGGTTTGCGGTCGGTTGAGTCTGACCGTGGCGACCGACCCCTTGATATTTAACAGGATGTTGTTGTATTCATTCATAAAATCACTTCTCAGAGTGTTTGGCAAGCCACTTGATTACTTCAGGCCACATGACCCTGTGGGCCTTTCCACCAACGGAGACTCCGATGTGTCCCGAGGGGTTCTCGAAGACTTTCGTATCCTTGCTCTTCACGTGGGATAATAAGCCAAGAGTCGAGGCGGGTGGCACAAGATTGTCGACTTTTCCTACAATCAGAAGAAGCGGCATTGTAATTTTATTCAAGTTGACTGGCTTTCCAGCCACCTTGAGCTCGCCCTTTACCAACTTGTTTTCCTGGTATCCGTCCCTAATCCACTCCACGAAGAACCTGGCAGGTATCGAGATGCCATCGTTTATCCATTTCTCCATCCTGAAGAAATTGTCCACGTAATCTTTATTATCCACTTTTTCTACGAGGTCCAGATACTTCAGGTATGTGTTCTCCATAGGGTTCAGGAGCATAAATCCATTGTTGAGGATATCGGGTGTGCAGTTGCCGTACGCCTCAGTGAATCTTGACACATCAAATATATCTTTTTGTGTCCAGACGTGCAGGGGACCGCCCTTGACATGGAAGTCGATTGGTGCGGACATGATCATGAGGTTCTTCACTCTCTTTGGATAGAGGGAGCTGAATATCGATGCAAAGTACCCGCCGATGCAATATCCTAACAGCGAGATTTGTGTGCAGGTATTTTCTTTACAAATGTGGTCTACAGCGTATCGCATATAGTAATTTATGTAGTCGTCCAAACAGGTGTACTTGTCAGCGTCGGAAGGCGTTCCCCAATCTATGAGATAGACATCGAATCCTTTCTCAAGGAATTTTTTGACCACACTTCTATCTTGCTGGAGGTCGAGAATATACGGTCTGTTGATGACCGCATACACCATGAGAAGTGGCGGGTGGAATTCTTTCTTGACCAACGGCTTGAATCTGAGGAGGCGCATTTTGTTGTGTTCAAAAACGACATCATATTCCGTAGCCTCGCTGTCCATCTGTGTTCCATTGACTATGATCTCAAATGCCTTGGCCAGCTTGAGATTACCCTGTATTATTTCCTTCATGAAGGTCTCGTTCATCTTTTCCCTCCCTTGAGTTCTGATATCGAGTCCTGTAGGCGGTCCAGCTTTTTATTAAGGTTATATAAATTGAAATTAATATCATCCAGGTCTTTCCGTGTAATAACGCCACAGAGTTTGAGGTTCTCCTCATTTACCTTGTCCAGCCGGATTTTCATATCGGTATTATCTTTATAGGATTGCTTTAGATAAGCGAGGAATGCCGGGGAAACAAGGAACTCCTTCAGCATGTCTGAGTAGGCATGCATGGCGGAAACGAACAAATCCTTCTGCTTCTGGAGCGAGCCATCATCTCCTTTTGCAATTTGCGGCATCGCCTCGGCAACTTCCATGTTCACTTTTTCCCAGTACTTTTTCATGATGTTTGCGAATTCCGGAGAGTCCACCGTGCTTACAGGGGAAGTGTATTTGACTGCTTCAGTCCAATTCTTGATTAATTCCTCCTGGTACTTTCGCATCACTTCGATGAAATCCTCTACCTTGTCGTTTTCTTTAGAACAATCTTCTGTCATCAAATCTGCCCTCCTTCAGATTTATTATTTTTCTTCTTGAGTTTCTTTTCTAACTCGCTTACCTGAGTCCTAAGTTGGGTAACCTCATCCTCTAGGCTTGATGTGCTAGTTGAAGTCGTGAACGCGCTGAAGGGAGTCCACCTGGAAGTGTCGAAAAAGCTAGCGTAAAGTTTCTCATAATCTGTTTGGGGTCCCATACCCATGAGCGATTTCCTTACTGTTTCCATGGTCTGGAACCAGCTTTTCTGGAACTCCCATATCGCGTTTCGGGAGACATCTCCATAATTGGCATTCCGCTCATCTTCTAAATTGGAATACATTTCCCGCAAGCTTCTTTCAATGGCTCCTAGGTGGGGTAGGTTGCTATCCATATTCGAAATGGTTGAGTCCATCTTTTCTTTCAGCTCGGATACGATGTCGTTCAATGCCTGGTACTCTACCCTGCTTTCCGATATGTAATCGCTTACCAGTTGCATCATTGTCGAGGTAAGCTCGGACCAGGAGGTGTAAATATATTCATTGCCTCCATTGCTCTTGGAACCAAGCGCGGTGATGACGGTTTCCGCATGCTTGGTCCACATTTTCTCCAACGCGATATATGGGGCGTTTCCCCCATCCAATATTTTAATCATCCTGGCATTTATTTTATTCTGGTAGTTTTTCCAGACATTGTAGATTTCCAGGTAGGGTTCCTTGTTCTCGCTGAGTATATCTGTCATAAGTTTATTGACGGGTTCGGATTCCGCCAGCCATTTTGTTGAGATATCTTCGTATTGTTTCGTTACGTTCTTGATGCCCATCTGTATCTGATTCGCAATATTCTTTTGCAATTCGTTCCAAACGTCATTGAAAGATTGATTTGTTTCGTTCATTGTTATCTCCTGCCTTTATGTTAATTTTCGTTGGTCGCTTGCTTCGCCAGAATTTCATTCATCTTCTTGGTGAATTCCATCCAGGTGGATTCGATTGAATTGTATTCGCGCGCCATGGCAGCATTATCCTTCTCGAAGAGGTCTGCGGTGTACTTGGGTAAATCCTCGTACTTTTTAGCAAGGTTCTGAAGGTGCTTCTTCTGTTCCTCCCCTCGTGAACTGGCTACTTTATTCATAATATCGGTGAAAACACTCCACTTGTCGAATAGTTCCGCATACTGGTTGATGTTCTTCCGCGTGGTTTCCAGAAGATTTGTATTGATTTTGGCGTATTGCTCTTTCCAGAGGTTGGCCAACTCTCGGTAGTCATTGTCGCCAATGTCCTTGCTGACATTCTCATGTACGCTGGCATTGAATGTTGCCCAATTTTTTCCAATATCCATATATTGTTTCTGCTGGGCATCAATCGCTTTGTTCATTTGATTGAACATGTCTAGTTGCTGTTCCATCCAGATTTTCATAATGTCCTCCATGTTCTCCCCAGAAGCGTTTTTTTTCTCTTCATTGCACTTTTCGTCAGTCCTAGACTTTTCATTGACTTTCTTCTTTACCATTTTCTTTCCTCCCTATTGTACTTATAAATTTTATAAATCCGTTTTTACCATAATCGCATCCACGTAATTGAAATTATAATAGGAATGTTAACGTATATGTACTTTTCTATGGTTTCATAATGTATGGCTTATAATGTACGAGCACAGCAAATCTATTTAACCGAAATTAATTTATACATTGACAATCATATATTAATATATGGCATTCAGACGGGGGATTTTAGGAAAGCGGTAACTATGCTTACATTGAAACAGACATTTTCACATGTGCTCATAGGGCAAAAGGGTGGGCCGAAAAGAATACAGATCATTGAACTGATTAAGGAACGGCCATACAATATCAACCAGCTTGCAGAGATTATGAACTTAAATTACAGAACAGTGAAACATCACATGGATACCCTCTTGAGAAATGGTTTTGTTATCTCTTCAAAAAGCAGCGGTTACGGGGAGGTGTTTTTCTTGTCTCCTCTGCTTGAGGAAAATTTCAATCTTTTCGAGGATTTGATTAAGAAAACAAACATTACCTCTTCATTCACTTTCTTCCAAAACGTCATAGAACAGACGAAAATTGCCGTCATCCTAATAGATAAAGATGGAGAGACCTTCTTCTGGAATGCCGCTGCCGAAGAGCTTTTCGGTTACAAAGTAACGGAAGTGATGGGAAAAAGCATCCAGATTTTTCTTTATTCCAAGTCCTTGGAGGGCATAGTAAAAACTGCCATGCGGGGTAAGAAATCCGCTGCCTTCGACACTGTTGCCAAACACAAGTCTGGAGAAATATTTGATATAAATGCTAGAATAGATCCAATCAGGGATACGGAAGGTTCGATAATCGGATTCTCCATACTCGCCCAGGACATCACCGACCAGAAAAAAGCAGAAAGGGCATTACGAAGTTCGGAAGAAAGATTCAAAGAGCTTTTCAAGAACACGTTAATCGGTATTTACCAGACCACTCCCGAGGGACAAATTCTCCTGGCAAACCCGGCGCTCGTCCGTATGTTGGGATTCTCATCTTTTATAGAACTCTCCAAACGAAACCTGGAGAAGGAGGGATTTGCCGAGAGCGTTTCACGTTCTGACTTCAAGAAACGTGTAGAACGTAAAGGACAGGTCGCCGGGCATGAAACATCTTGGACCAAGAAGGATGGTTCCATTCTTCACGTTCGTGAAAACGCCACGGCAGTCCGGGATGATAAAGGTAATATTGTGTTCTATTGCGGTACCGTTGAAGACCTATCTCATCAAAAGAAAATTCATGAAGATTTACACGAATCGAAGATAATGTTCGATACGCTCGTGAGCATCCTGCCTGAGGCTGTGATTATGGCCGACCTCGAAGGAAAAATTTTATATTCGTCGCAACGGGCGCTTGAAATGTATGGATACTCAAACGAGAAAAAAATCCTGGGGAAAAATATTTTTGACTTTGTTACACCCGAAGATTACAGAAAGGCTACGAAATTTAAGAACAGAATTCTATGTGAGGATACGGTAATAGATGCAAAATACAAATCGTTGAGAAAAGACGGCTCAAGCTTCCTGACCGAACTGAGTGCCTCGGTAATTCGGAACAGCGAAGGGGACCCGAAAGCCATCATCGTGACGATAAAGGAAAACAGCACGCGCTGATTGGTTGGAAGGAAGAACGAACCGGGTTGGCTGGGAAGCCCGCGCGGCCGCCATCAAAATGTGGGTCTGTCTGGGTGCCGGTAATCTAATCGCTTGCATAATGCTGATTCATGGCGAACGCTTTTATCGGTATCCAAAGTCTGAGGACATTTGGAAAAGGTGAAGTCGCATTCACCGATTGCCATCAAAATAGGGGATTTTATGGTGCTGGATTCAGTAACATAATGTTCTCGCACCATAGTCGAATGCTTTTAGTGGTATCCAAAGTCTGAGGACATTTGGAATGGCTGAGAGTCGCATTCAACATGCGGGAGATGCGCGGTGGCTTCGGGTAATGAATTACAAAACTCATAGTTTATAGCGCCGTTCCCAGTCCTTCCACCACTTATTGAATTTCTCCCTGGCAAATGAGTTCACAATTTCTATGTCTTCCGCTCTCTTGCTTTTACTATTCCATTCGTCCAACACCTGCGTGAAAAAATCATGTGGGGCATCGACAGCCGAATCAGCGAACTCCGTGGTTGCCTCCTCCTCGAATTTATGGATGCCTATCAATATCCCCATACAATAGTTTCTCGCTTCCTCGTGCATTGAAAGTTTCTGATATCGCCTCATATCTTCCAAAAATGGTTCGATCTCGGCTTCAAACATTTCCCAGGCGTATTCTGTAGGGTCAACATATCCATCCCTCGTGCCTCCTGAGTTATCCCAAACATCCTCAACCTCCAGCGAGTCCAGGCAGAAGAAAATATCGGAAGCGACTTCTTCCGCATCAACGCCTTTCATAATATCCAGCGCCATCTGTTCAATTTTAGCTTTCAGGTCTGCATTGTTCTTGGCTAACCGCTTTAAAATCTCAAGAGCCATATCCGAATCTACCTCGGCCAGGATATTTTCTTTATGAGTGGCTTTTCCGTTTTTCTTTTTAGGTGATTTTCTTTCCATCATATCACATCTCCTATTCTTCAATGTCTGGATATTGCGGAGGGCTTTTTCCAACCCGTTTGATTATTTTTGGATATTTTCCCTCTCCCGCTTCTTCATTGATTGCAACCACATTGATCTGATGTACCCATTCATCTCCAAAATCAAACCTGTAACCGAAGGCGCGATCTACTTTTAATCCTAAGGAATCAATTGCGGTATCGGCAACATCGCCCATCTCTTCGTCTCCATACCCCCAATCCGCCAAATATGCGTGAGATGAATAGATTGCAGAGCGATCATCCGGTCCTTTACCCAAAATGAACTCATAAAGGTGTTCTTCCCAACGGTCAAAAGCGCAGAATATGGCGCAATGAAGGTTTTCTAAGGTCTGAGTCCCCCTGATCTGGATTGTGCGGGATATTTCTTTTTCATCAAATTCCTTCGCCACAGGCCCCCCAATCACATAAACAGCCAGCGTATAGACCTTGTCCGAACCTTTCACAGATTTATTTGACTTCGCTCTTGGTTTCTGACCGCTACCGTTATTCTTGGTCATGCTGCCGCATCTCACTCATTATATTTCATTTTTTCTAGACCGCCAAATGCTCTTCATTTATGATTGCGCCTAACGGTCTGGGGACATGCGAAGCCGAGCATTTTGGCGGAGGTGCGAAGCACCGTAACCGTATGTCCACTGTTAAGTGAGGGTGTTAACCCCGAGCCGACGAAGTTGGCGAGAGTCGGGGGCAATTATGCGATTCCGATAGTCATCATTTCGTGTCGCCTTTTTTGAGTTTTTCGTAATCCTTTTTAATGTACTTCCACCACTCCGTGACGGAATCTACTTCATCAAATTCATTTGTGCAAAGCCAAATAGCTTCCCAGTTGTAAGCCCGAACCTCACCTACATATTCCTTTTTTCCGTTTTGAAGTATTGCATATACCCAAGCAGCACCTATATCTGGCCAATCTATACCGCCATCAAGCTCTGATTCATCGATTTCGTAACTTACATAGAGTCCAGGTTTTATTTTTTCCTTTGGGGGAAGTTCGGGTAGAGTGTCTAAAAATTTCTTTGTTCCACTCACTTTCAATGCCCAATCTTGTAGGTCTATCGCTTGACCTTTACTGATTTTCCACCGAGACATATCTATCACCTTTAGGCATTATCATTATCCCTTGCCACCGATTTCATTTAACTCCTATTACACGAAATTCCGCTTCGCCCTGGCAGTTCTCATTCATTCCTACCCAAATCTATATCTCCGACCAAGCTATTATGCCTTTCGGGAAGCATATCTTTGTTACGTGGGCAATTCCAATCCCAATCAACTCTTCCCCACTTGGGCGGGGCAATCTCTCTCCAACCTGGGCGTTATGCACTCAAATGCCATGTCCGTTTTTTTTAACATAAATAACTTACACAATTTTATTAATGTCTAAATAATACCCCCTTCTGAGTAGGAGAGCTTAATATGTCCACAGACCTTACATTCATTACCAACGAGAAAGGGCAGAGCCTAGAAAACAGGTTTTCAACACTGATTTAGTGTACTCGTAATTTTGACTGCCTTGTAGGATATTTCTATGCCAGTGGTTTTTACGCAATGTATAAATCTCTTGAGGATACTGAAAAAATTCGTATTTTAATAGGTATTAGCACAGACAAAACAACCTATGATTTACTGGAAGAATCAAAAGTCACTCAAGAGAAAATATATCATTCAACTAAGGAAACAAAGGATATGTTTTCGTCCCAGATAATATCTGAGATGGAAGGATCAAGAGATTCTCCTATTGTAGAAGAGGGAATTCATAAATTCATTGAATGGATAAAATCCGGGAAGCTAGAAATCAGAGTGTATCCTTCAGAGAAAATACATGCCAAAGTTTACATAATGACCTTCAAGGAAGACCAAATGGATGCTGGACGAGTTATCACAGGCTCCAGTAATTTTACACAAGCTGGATTGCGGACGAATATTGAATTCAATGTTGAACTAAAAAACAGGTCGGATTATGAGTTCTCACTGGCTAAATTCAACGAGCTTTGGGAAAACGCTGTGGATGTATCAGAAAAGTATGTAGAAACTGTCAATCAAAATACCTGGATTAACAGTGATATAACGCCGTTCGAACTTTACATCAAGTTCCTTTACGAATATCTGAAAGATAAAATTAATCTGGACCAGGAAGAACTGCACAAGGAAAACTTCCCGGAAAACTTCATGGATTTAGGTTACCAGAAGGATGCTGTCACGGATGCAAAGCAGAAGCTTGCAGAATATGGCGGTGTATTTTTATCTGATGTGGTGGGTTTGGGTAAAACCTATGTTTCTGCCATGCTGGTGCAACAGTTGGACGGTAAGACGCTCGTAATTGCGCCCCCGTTTTTAATCTCTGAGGATAATCCCGGTTCATGGCCTATTGTGTTCAGGGATTTCGGTGTCAGGTCGTCCAGGTTCGAATCCCTGGGAAAGCTGGATAAGTTACTGCTGCAGGGTATAGAGAAATATGACAATGTAATCATTGATGAGGCCCACAGGTTCAGAACCGAATCAACCCAGATGTATGAAAAATTGTTCGAGATATGCAGAGGAAAAAGAGTGATTCTTGTTTCAGCGACACCGCTCAATAATACCCCGCTGGATATACTCAGCCAAATCAAATTATTCCAGAACGCTCATAGGTCAACACTCCCCAATCCAAGAGTCAAGGACCTGGATAAGTATTTCAAAGCCCTCCAGGCGAAATTGAAAGGCCTAGATAGGCAGGTGGATAAGGACGAATATCTCCAAATTATCCAGGACAACGCCAAGGACATACGCGAAAATGTTCTGAAATACCTGATGGTGAGAAGAACCAGGGGCGATATCACTGCAAACTATACCAAAGATTTAAAAGATGAGAAACTGAAATTTCCAGAGGTGATGACGCCCGAAATTGTTGTTTACAATTTCGATGAAGACCTGGACAAGATATTCAATAAAACGCTTGAATTGATTATAAAAGAGTTCAAGTATTCCAGATACACGCCATTACTCTATCTTAAGGAAGAAATTCCCGAGAACGAAAAGACGCCGCAAAGGAACATGAGCCGTTTCATGAAAATCTTGCTGGTCAAGAGATTGGAAAGCAGCTTTTATGCATTCAAGCAGTCGATTGAGAGGTTCATTTACTCTCACCAGCGGTTCATAGAGGTGTTCAAGAAGGGAAATGTTTACATTGCCAGGAAAAATATCAACAAGATTTTCGAATTGCTTGAGAATGATGACACTGATGCCATACAGAAAATGATAGAAAGTGACGAGGCTGAAAAACGCCTTGCTGATGAGTTCAAACCAGAGTTCATCAAGGACCTTGAGCATGATTTGAGGTTATTATTAAAAATCCAAGATATGTGGGGCAGGGTCAACCAGGACCCCAAACTGGACAAATTTATTGAGATTCTAACTGATGACAAAATTCTGAAGAAACACAAATTGCTCGTGTTCACGGAATCTAAGGATACGGCAATGTACCTCGAAGAGAAACTGAATCCAAAGTTTGATAAAAAGGTGCTGGCCTTTTCAAGTCATTCTGGTGAAGCCACAAGGCACAGAATCATTCGCAACTATGATGCAAATACTAAAAAGGATAAACAACTGGATGACATTAAAATTTTAGTTTCCACTGATATTCTTTCAGAAGGCGTGAGCCTTCATCGGTCGAATGTAGTGATTAACTATGACATTCCCTGGAATCCTGTGCGCATGATGCAGAGGGTCGGGCGTGTTAACAGAGTGAGCAAAGACCCGCCATTCGATAAAATCTATACTTACAATTTCTTCCCTGCTGGGCCGATCAACCAGAATATAGGATTGAGGGAAGCTGCGGAGTCCAAAATTAAAGCCTTTATTGAAATGCTTGGCAACGATGCAGTTTTGCTTACTGATGAAGAAATTAAGACTCATGATTTGTTCATGAAATTAAATTCCAAGGAAATTCTTACTGGAGAAGAAGGCGACCTTGACCAGGAACTTATTTACCTAACATATCTGAGAGGCATAAGAGACAAAGACCAGGAACTGTACGAGAAAATCAAGAGGCTGCCCAAGAAGGCCAGGACCGCAAGAGATTGCGATATTGATTCAACATCGGTCATAACATTCTTCAGAAAGGGAAAGCTGAGAAAGATTTTCATGACCAGTGACGAAAACGTTGATGAAGTGGATTTCTTCACTGCAGCGGAAACTCTGAAAACACCCAAGAACACCAAAAGGGCAAAGCTGGAAACGGATTTCTACACCCACCTGGAAGCCAACAAGAAGGCGTTCAATGCAATATTCGAAGAGGATGCTGCAGCACCGAAGGCAGTTGGCACCAGCTATGAATCCAAGTTGATAAAGAGGATAAAGGCCATAATCAAGAAACCCGAACTAACCGATGAAGATGAGGAATATCTCCAGAAGGTTCTGGACTTGCTGCGGGATGGCGGAATACCAAAGGCCACCATGAAGAAGATTGAGATTGCCACAAAGGATGACATCAATCCCTTGAAAATATTCGCGAAAATCAAGGCAGGTATATCCCCCAATTTATTCAAGGGTACAGTTTCGGGTAGCACTGGCAATATAGTTGGGCTGAAGGAAGTGGTTCTTTCAGAATATTTGAAGAAGGTGGGGTGAGATGGATAAACCAAGAGCGGTTAAGTTGCTTGAAGATACCTTCAGAAATGATTTTAATATCGACCAATATTCAATATTTATTAAAGAATTGTTTAACGATATCAACATAGTAATTCAAGACAAAACTGCCTCTGTTGCTAGTCAATTCAAGGAATACATATCTGAATGTAAGAAAATTGGAGAATATCGAGATAAGAAAAAAAGTACAATCGAAATCCTATGCGTTAAACTAAAGAAAACCAGTTCACGCGACAGAGCCCGAACAATGCAGAGAAATTTTATATCTGGCTGGCTTGGCAATCAAATGTCAGAAGCCGCTCTTGTAGCGTTCCACGGAGACGATCCCCAGGACTGGAGATTCTCCTTCGTAAAAATGGAATACAACTTGATAAAGGACGAAGATGGAAAGGTTAAAAACGTCAAGGAACTGACACCTGCCAAGCGTTATTCATTTCTAGTAGGCATTAATGAACCCAATCACACGTGTCAGAGCCAGTTCCTCGAATTAATCAGGGAAGAAAAAACAAATCCCTCAATAGCAGAGATTGAACAGGCATTCAGTATCGAGAAGGTAACGAAGGAGTTCTTCGAGAAATACAAGGAACTGGCAATCGACCTCAGGGAATCGCTCGATAAAATCGTTGAAACGAATTCCAGAATAAAAACTGAATTCGATAGCAAAAGTATCAAAACCATCGATTTCTCCAAAAAACTGCTCGGTCAAATTGTATTTATTTACTTCCTTCAAAAGAAGGGCTGGCTCGGTGTTCAGAAAAGACCAGATGGAACGTATGAAGATTGGGGAACTGGACCAAGAAACTTTCTAAGAAAACTATACAATGAAGATATTGCCCCCAATTACGAAAATTTTTTCAATGACCGATTGGAGCCTTTGTTCTACTCAGCATTAGCGAACGATAGGAGTGCAGACAATGATTATTTCGACACGTTCAAATGTAAAATTCCATTTTTGAACGGCGGTTTGTTCGAGCCTCTTAATGAATATGACTGGACAGGCACAGACGTCAAGATACCGAATGAAATAATCAAGAAAATATTCGATACCTTCGATTTGTTCAATTTCACAGTCAAGGAAGATGAGCCTCTTGAAAAGGAGGTCGCGGTTGATCCAGAGATGCTGGGAAAGGTTTTTGAGAATTTGCTTGATGTCAAGGACCGTAAGGACAAGGGCGCGTTCTACACGCCCAGAGAAATTGTCCATTACATGTGCCAGCAGAGTCTTATTAACTATCTGGAAACCAATACTGAAAATGTTCCCAAGGAAGACATCGAGAGATTCATCCAATACGGTGATCTCACCCTGAACCAGATAATAAAATCATTAGCCCAGAAAGAAAATTACAATGGGAAAAGCTATGTGGAGGAAAAATTCCTAATTCCCAAATCCATTGTTGACAATTACCAGATTGTGGATAACTTATTGAGAGACATTAAAGTTGTGGACCCTGCGGTCGGTTCGGGCGCGTTCCCTGTTGGCATGATGAATGAAATAGTCAAGGCTAGGTCAATTTTGACGAATTATTTCAAACTAGAGGAATGTAAAGCAAGGACTGAATACAATCTGAAAAGACATTGCATCGAGAACAGCCTATACGGAGTAGACTTAGAACCTTCTGCTGTTGAAATCGCCAAGCTGAGGTTCTGGCTGTCACTGATTGTGGACGAGGAAAAGAAGGAAAACATCCAGCCATTACCCAATCTTGATTACAAGATAATGTGTGGTAACAGCCTGTTGGAAGAGTTCGAGGGCGTCAAACTGTTCGATGAGAAGATGTTAGGGAAACAGAAAAGGAGCAAACAGGATGAGATTAATGAACTTGATGCAAAAATTGAGGAATTAAGAAAACAACTGGTTCTGATTAAAAACTTAAAAGAAAAGAAGAATATTGAAGCGAAAATTCGAAAATTGAAACAGGAAAGAATCTTCACAGATACTAAAAAAGAAGGAGACCAAATTTCGATTTCAGAGGCGGAATCAGAGAAGAAGATAAAGCAACATATCGCTCTCCAAAACAGGTTCTTCAACGAACAGGACCGGAATAAAAAGAAAACACTCAGAGATAATATGGACCGAATCGAGTGGGAACTCATTGAAACCACCCTGAGAGAACAGGGAAAATTCGAAACAATCAATCGAATTGACAGAAAGAACAGAGCTAAGCCATTTTTCCTCTGGAAACTTAATTTCGCGGAGGTGTTCCAGAGAGAAAATCCTGGATTTGATGTGGTGATTGCGAATCCGCCTTATGTCCAAATAAAGCAGATTAGTCAAGAATATAAAAAGATATACGAAAACGTCTATGAATTCACTAACGGTAGATTCAATATATTTTATTTATTTATTGAACTATCAGGCAAAAGATTAACCAGAAAATATGGCATATCTTCATTTATTGTACCTGACAGATTGTTATTAAATACCCAATGTTCTAATTTGAGAGCATGGTTATTAAAACAACAAACTATATTAGAAATGGATTCTTTCAAAGAAGGAGTATTTGAAAGTGCAGTTGTAGACAATATTCTCATGTTTTTTAAAAATGACATGAAAATTTATGAATACCTAAATATAAAAAACAAAATTGAACCATATGAATTAAATTTAAGAAAAAGTAAATTAGTCCCAATAACCTCTTTCATTGAGAGCCCAAATATGCAATTTGATTTAGGATATAATCCAAAAAGATTCATGCTAACTAGAAAAATAAGAGAGCAATCAATAAAATTGGGAGAGATAAGTGACATACGGGATGGAATCATTCAAAGTAAAATTCCCGATGTTCTATTTTTAAAGAAACCAGTTGATCAAGATTCAAAGAAACTTTTATTTGGAAAAGATGTGAATCGATATACTATTCATTTTAATAATAATTGGGTAAATTATAAACCTGATGCTATGATGAAAATTGAACTTCAAAGAGGTGGTGGTGGTTTAAGATTACGGAAAAAAGAGATTTTTGAAAGAAATAAAATCTTAACAAGGCAAACAGCTGATAAGATAATTGGTGCATTTGATATTAATGAATATTATTATTCAAATACTTTGCACGGGACTACAATTACCGATAAGGAATTCTCTCCATTTTTTATTCTTGCAAATTTAAATAGTTCTCTTATTAATTGGTACTATAAAAACACTACTGCTGAAGGAGGTAAAGTCTTTGCCCAAGTTAAAATTGAAATACTAAATTTGTTGCCTATTAAAAAAGCAACTGAGATACAACAAAAACCATTCGTTCAATTAGTCGATCA
>JAUSPR010000256.1 GCA_030655715.1 Thermoplasmata archaeon | reverse complement strand
TCGAAGGAACAGTTCGTTTCAGACGACCTGGCATTCCTGGGCGACCTGGCCAAGAAACCGGAAGCTAATATAATCAAGCTTCCGTGCATAAGTGCGTCAATTCCCCAACTTAAGGCCACAATCAAGGAATTGCAGGGCAAGGGCTACAACCTGCCTGACTACCCCGAGGAGCCAAAGAACGATGATGAGAAGGCCATCAAGGCCATCTACGATACCGTGAAAGGCAGCGCTGTCAACCCGGTCCTCAGGGAGGGCAATTCCGACCGCCGGGCACCTGCTTCGGTCAAGAGCTATGCCAGGAAAAATCCGCACTCCATGGGAGCCTGGACGGCGGATTCGAAGTCTCATGTCGCACACATGAAGAACGGCGACCTCAGGTCAAACGAAAAGGCCGTGGTCGTGGACAAGGCAGATGCAGGCGAGGGCCGCATCGAGCTGGTCACCGCTGACGGAACAGTGAAAGTCCTAAAGGACAAGCTAAAGCTCCAGCCCGAGGAGATTATCGATTCAACTTACATGAGCAGGGCCAAGCTCCGAACCTTCCTGGAAAAACAGATTAAAGATGCCAAGGACAAGGATATTCTGTTCTCGGTGCACCTGAAGGCCACCATGATGAAGGTTTCCGACCCAATCATATTCGGTCACGTGGTCTCGGTCTATTTCAAGGACGTGTTCAAGAAGCATGCCAAAGTCTTCGCAGAAATCGGCGTGAGCCCGAACAATGGCCTCGGGGACCTCTATGCTAAGCTCGCGGGACTGCCGGTGGACAAGAAATCGGAGATAGAGGCAGATATCCAAGCAACTTATGTAAATCAGCCCAGGCTGGCAATGGTCAATTCCGACAAGGGAATAACCAACCTCCACGTGTCCAGCGACACGATAATCGATGCCTCCATGCCCGCAGCGATACGCGCATCCGGCCGGATGTGGGGCGCGGATGGCAAACTCCATGACACCAAGTTCGTGATACCTGACAGCAGCTATGCCGGCGTTTATGCAGCAACCGTTGATTTCTGCAAGGAGAACGGCGCATTTGACCCCAGGACAATGGGCACGGTGCCCAACGTTGGACTCATGGCCCAGAAAGCTGAAGAATATGGCTCACATGACAAGACATTCGAGATGACGGATGACGGAACGGTCCGCATTATCGCGACATCGGGAAAGATATTGCTGGAGAACAAGGTCGAGAAAGGCGATATCTGGCGCGCCTGCCAGGCCAAGGACCCCGCGATACAGGACTGGGTGAAGCTGGCCGTGACCCGTGCAAGGCTCTCAGGAATGCCGGCTATCTTCTGGCTTGACAAGAAGAGGGCTCATGACTCGCTTCTAATCGAGAAGGTCCATACCTACCTGAAGAACCATGACACCAAGGGCCTGGACATCCGGGTTATGTCACCGGTCGAGGCGACTAAATTCTCATGCCAGCGCCTGAAAGAGGGCAAGGACACCATATCGGTCACAGGCAATGTCCTCAGGGATTATCTCACAGACTTGTTCCCCATTCTGGAAGTAGGTACCAGCGCCAAGATGCTTTCCATCGTGCCATTGATGAACGGTGGCGGTTTGTTCGAGACTGGTGCTGGCGGTTCAGCACCAAAGCATGTGCAGCAGTTCCAGGAGGAAGGTCACCTTCGATGGGACTCCCTCGGAGAGTTCATGGCGCTTGCAGCATCTCTCGAACACCTGGCTCAGACAACCGGCAACAAGAAGGCACAGGTACTGGCAGACACACTTGACCAGGCCAACGGAAGCTTTCTCGACAATGACATTGCACCGGGCAGGGATGTACACCAGCTTGACAACCGAGGATGTCACTACTATCTGGCAATGTTTTGGGCACAGGAACTGGCCAAGCAGGACCAGGACCCGGAGCTGAAGGCAAAGTTCTCAGGACTGGTGAATGCCCTCACTGACAATAAGGACAAGATACTGGAAGAGCTCAACGCCGCTCAGGGAAAGCCCCAGGATGTCGGCGGCTATTACAGGCCTGACGACGCTATGGCTGAGAAGGCAATGCGCCCCAGCGTGACGTTCAATGCTGCGATAGACGGTCTGAACGCCTAAACAGAAAGAATGAGCTGGCTGTGATGGCCAGCTCCACTTTCATTTTATTCTGTATCCAAGGTCCTGCGGGACACTTGGAGGGAATAGGGAATAAGGGAATGGTGCGCTCCGAATGCCTATAGGCTTCGGATATTGATATGAGGACTTGGATGCCGAAACACTGGTCAATCCAACCGATTCCCTTTTATCCCGTATCCGAAGTCCTGAGGGACATTCGGAGTTGACGATTCCCGATTCCCCTCCATGCAATTTACATTCAGATTCCCGATTCCCCCTTTCAACAGTATGGAATTAAATTCCCCATTCCCAAACAACAGGTTTGAAAAAAAGGGATAATCCTTATTACCGCCAGCCCTCATTCCCGAACCGTGACTAGCCTAGGTACCGAGCAGAAAGCCAAGCTTCTGGAAATCGGGGAGATATTCATTCCCAGGGAGATAGACATGCCATGCTTTGCCAGTCGCTCTACTGCCGGTCCGGATGCCGGGTCAAGCGCCCACGCATTCGAGTTCAACGGTACGCGCGTTAAAATAGCCGTTACAAAGAACCCTGATGCGAGGTTGAAACTGGCCCGGTCCAACGGTGATTTTCAGATATCTCTGGACGGCGAGGTTTTCATCGCCCACGCTAGGGTGCTTCATCTGATTGCCCATGCGCCTAATCAAGCTTTCATGAACCTTGCGTCGGAATGCATAATGGGCTGCGCCTTCTGCGCCATGTCTTATCCTACTTCGAAACCTGTGGTTTCGATGGAGCCAGAACGTTTGATGAAAATTATTTCAATCAGCTCAAGGCATCCGAGCTTCGAGGCCGTGGCCATCACAAGCGGTATACCTGTTTCGGTCAAGGAGACGACTGTGGCCATGATAGAAATGGTCAAGCAGATAAGGGTCCAGTATCCCGAGATTCCAATCGGCGTGGAGCCCTACATCGAGGACCTGGAGGACATTCAGCGGTTCAAGGACGCCGGCGCCAACGAGATGAAAATAAACATCGAGACCTGGCCTCCAGCATTGTTTGCCAGGATATGCCCGAACCGTGACAGGGACATGATTCTCGCAGCTCTTGAAGAGTCAGTAAAAATCTTCGGAAAGGGCAAGGTCATGAGCAATTTTATCATCGGCCTTGGCGAGTCGGAGGAGGAATTGTACGAAGGCCTGGCAGCATTATCAAAGATGGGAGTTGTCCCGAATGTTCGGGGCATCAGGCTGGGGCCGCTGAACCGGGAGAAGCTGGAGAAGGCGCTCGGCAAAGCACCGGCCAAGGTTCCTGCGGAAAAGCTCATAGAAATCGGGAAGAAGCACCGGGAAATTTTAGAGATGAACGACCTGGACACTGCTACTTTTTCAACGATGTGTTTTACCTGCAAATGCTGTGACCTGATACCGATGGTCGATTTGTAAGAGGTTTAATTCAAGCAAATTTATCTGATAAATTCATTCTGCCAACAGATGTGCCGTTAAGGATCGTCGTTTTAGCCGGTTTGGAAAATCGAAACCTTCGGTTCCGATGTTTCCAGAAATTTGCCACTTCAAATTCATACATCTTTTCGGAACCAGAGGTTCCGATGCCGGAAAAAGGCTCTGAAAAATCAAGTGCACGACCTATGGAATTGAAACGTCCCAGCCATTAAAAAATAACAATAAATTAGAGGCTGGGTCGTTTCAATACTCGCGCCACGATTGGTTGCACTTCACGCATCTGTATATGCGAGTTTCAGGTTCATCCGCAGCCCGTGTCTGGCGCAGTATCCAGTACGCTTCCATGTGACTGCATTTCGGGCATTCCATGCGCGTTTTGGGGAGTATGTCTGCCTTGTCATCGAGAACCAGAATTTCACCGCGTTCTCGCTGTTCGGTGACTATGCAAGCCTGTCCAGTGGAGTTACACACATAACCACATTTCTTGCACCGCCATTTATCATCGGAAGGCGACATCAGAGCCTTACATTTCTTGCAGAATATTGGCATTGTTATCAAATACCCTAATCCTGGGGGGCATAAAAAGTTGACTATGCACCCCGTCTCTGGGATTATTCATCTACCTTGGTTGGCGTGAGACCGGCCTTTCTGACGCTCATCTTTTCAGTGTCCTTCTTATTATTCTCCATGTGAACAACCGTCTGCGGGAATGGGATTTCGATTCCCTCGGCCTTGAATCTGTTGAAAATCTCTTCCCTCAACTCACTGGCAACCCGCCACTGGTCGTCCAGATGATGAACCCATGTAAAAAGCTTCAGCAGAACAGCGGAATCCTGGAAGTCAACAAGTCGGACGAATGGCTTGTGCTCATCATCCGTTATTACTCCGGGGTTTGAGTTGGCCACCTCCAGCATTATCTCCTTGGCTCTTATGATATTTGTTTTGTAATCCACTCCAATGCTAATCTTCACTTTCATCCTCTGGTCCGGTTGGGTGAGGTTGATTACTTTTTCATTGGCTATCTTGTTGTTCGGCACGATA
>JAUSPR010000250.1 GCA_030655715.1 Thermoplasmata archaeon | reverse complement strand
TGGAAACTGTCGAGGAACCGGAAGCTACTGAAGAAATCATTCTTGGTGAACATGAAATTATTTGTCCATCATGTTCAAGTGTAATACCGGACGATCAGGAGAAATGTCCTGAATGCTGGACAGATTTGTCCCTCTATGTTAGATGCCCGGAATGCAGCCTGCTTTCACCAGCTGGTGATAATCAGTGCAGAGAATGCTTCGCACCCTTCGAGGTGCCAGAAACTCCCGAGCCAGAATCTGAATACATCATGGACGATGATGGAGGAATTCCAGATATACACATTCCGGACGAAGTCGAAATTACAGAGGAATTGAGAGAGGAGATGACATCCCTTGAAGTTCAGGAAGAGCAGGGCAAGGAATGCCTGGTATGCGGGGCCATCTTCGGACCCGAAGACCTGGTATGCCCGATTTGTGGAATCGAGTACGGAGTAGAGGTAGAAGAACCAGTTATGCCGGAAACCACATGGGAAGCCATGGAAGTGGAAGTTCATCCGACCATTCACACTTGTCCAAACTGCAGTGAAAACATTACGGGACTCGAAGCAACAGAGCGTGAAATAAACGAGGGAAAGTGGTTCTACAGGGGTTTAATCACCATTTTTACAGGCATATTCTTTACATCATTTTCGATTTGGGCCAGAGGGGTTAGCGTGGAGGAACAATCTCTTGGCCTGCACCCACCACCAACCGATATTGTACTGAACCTTCTTGGATGGATACTTGTCATCATGGGAGCCGTGTTCTGGTTCATGTCCTGGAGACTGCATGATGAACGCTCAGAGTGCCATCACTGCGGTATCGAGACTGAACCGGGAATGGCAATCTGCATCAATTGCGGAACAAATCTTATTGGTGAAGCCGGAGAAGATGATGAATTCATGGACGAGGAAATTCCTGAAGAGGACATACCACTGGATGAAACCATGGAAGCAGAAATGCCAGTTGATGAATTCCCACAGTATGATGAAAACGGCACTATGCCTGACATTATCGATGATATAGAGCAGAAAGACATGGAAATTCCACCGGAGATGCAAGCAGAAGAGGATATGTTTCTTCCGCCAGAGGGAGATATACAAACGGAAGAGGATGTGTTTCTTCCACAGGAGCCAGAGATGCAAGCTGAAGCGGATATGCCTCCTGAAACAAAATTCACTCACGGCGAAGAACTGCCAACCGAGCATGAGGAGCATAAGAAATGCCCGGGTTGCGGAATCTTCGTAGAACTCACTGACACAATATGCCCAATATGCGACACTGAGTTCGGAGTTGAGGCGATTTCAGCAGAAGTGCCGAGCGAAGAAACGGAGATGGAAAATATTGATGCAAAGACACCGAGAGGCGAGTGCCCGTCCTGCGGTGCCGAACTGGAATCGGGAACGAAATCATGTCCTATCTGCGAATATCCGATTGATCAGTAAACCATCAGCCCCCGTAGGGACTGGCGTTTATTGCGGGGCTGGAAGTTTACCTGCGTAGGCCATGCACCTAATTTATCAAAGCTTTTTAGCTTTGATTTCATGTGTTATATCATGCACGGTGCATGGCGATCTATCACGTTATTACTGCTTATGCCGATTCATCTCAGCTCTAAAGGACTGGCATTCTCGGCATTTTTCAGTAAATTGGCGGCTCGTCATATTCTCCAAACACTGACCTGAGTGTATTACAGGTCTCTCCCAGCGTTGCATGACTTTTTACAGCATCAAGAATGAATGGCATCAAATTTTCCTGTCCCTGAGCAGCCTTTTCGAGCCTGGAAAGGGAGCTTTCATACTTTGATTTGTCGCGGTTGTCCCTAATGTCGCGCAACCTTGCCATCTGCCTTTTCTCGCCCTCGGGGTCCATTTTCAGCAATGGGATGTCAATATGCTCTTCCTCGGTGAAGTCATTTACGCCCACGATGATTCGTTTGCATGAATCGATTTCCTTCTGATAACGGTACGCGGCATTGGCAATCTCCATCTGGAAGAAGCCTTTCTCTATGGCTTTCAGGACGCCGCCCAGGGCCTCGACCTTTCCAAAGTACTCGTAGGTTTTTTCCTCCATGAAATCAGTCATGTATTCAACGAAGTAAGAACCTGCCAGCGGGTCAATGGTATTCACGACACCGGATTCAAGCCCGATGATCTGCTGTGTCCTCAATGCAACCTTAACCGCCTTTTCCGAGGGCAATGCCAGAGCTTCATCCATGGAGTTCGTGTGAAGGGACTGAGTGCCGCCCAATACCGCGGCAAGGGCCTGGATTGTGGTCCTGACAATGTTATTCTCCGGTTGCTGGGCAGTGAGAGAACATCCCGCCGTTTGAGTATGGAAGCGTAGCCACATGCTTCGCGGCTTTTTCGCGCCTCTTTTCTTCATTTCCTGGGCCCAGATTCTACGGGCAGCGCGGTACTTGGCTATCTCCTCGAACAGGTCATTATGCGCGTTGAAGAAGAAGCTCAGCCTTGGCGCAAAGTCATCCAAATTTAGACCACGTTCCATTGCCGCATCCACGTAAGCAAGGCCGTCCCCAAGAGTGAAAGCCAGTTCCTGAACTGCGGTTGAGCCGGCCTCCCTGATATGATAACCGGAAATGCTGATTGTGTTCCATTTAGGAACATGCTTGGTGCCGAACTCGAAAGTGTCGATGATAAGCCTCATCGAAGGTGCAGGAGGAAAAATCCAGGTCTTCTGGGCAATGTATTCCTTCAGAATGTCGTTCTGAATCGTCCCGTTCAGCTGGCCCAGTGTCGCGCCCTGACGTTCTGCGGCGGCCAGGTAGAAGCCCCAGACCACGGCCGCGGGGCCGTTTATCGTCATGGAAGTGCTCACGTCCTTCATGGGTATGCCATCGAATAATATCTCCATGTCCTTGAGGGATGAGATTGCCACGCCGCACTTGCCGAACTCGCCTTCGGCCAGCGGGTCGTCCGAATCCCGGCCATAAAGCGTGGGATAATCGAACGCGGTTGATAATCCGGTTTCCCCGTGCGAAAGCAGGTATTTGAACCGCTTGTTGGTTTCCTCGGCAGTGCCGAAACCCGCGAACTGGCGCATGGTCCATAGTCTTCCGCGGTGCATTGAGGGCTGCACGCCCCTGGTGAAAGGGTATTCGCCAGGAAAGTTCAGCTTCTCCATATAATCATAATCCGGAATATCATCAGGCGTGTATAGCCTGTTAATCGGAACACTGGATGTGGTAATGAACTCGTCCTGGCGCTCTTTCTGTGCATTGACGGACTGGTCCCAATCCACCCTGGCCTTCTTAAGGTTCTTCGGCTTTTTGCTCGGCATATGAACTCCTCATGCTAGATAATGCCAGATAAAGCAGGATAGAATATTAGGGTTTCGGGGGAATATTTTGAGAGCGAGAGAGGAATTTGATGAAGAAACTATTCATTCTCACTTTCAATGATTGCTTCTATTTGGGCTAACAATCCTGGTACATGGGTCGAAACAACGTCCCAGACTATCAGATAATCAACGCCAAAATAGGAATGTATCAGCACGTCCCTCATCCCTGCCATGGATTTCCATTCGACGGCTGGATGTATTTTCCGGAAATTCTCAGGCACATTTCTCGAAGCCTCGCCTATTATCTCCAGGCTCCTGACAAACGACCTTTTCAAAGTCTCATCGGCAACGAATGATTCATACTCCAGCCCCTCAACGGTTTCCAAAAGATATTGGCACTCGTCGCGTATGTGCTTCAGATACTCAAGAGGCCGCTTCAATGAACTCCACCTCGGCAAGGATGTGACTCTTCAAATAGGGGCTCAGACCGCCGGTAGTGACCAGGTCGATATTTCGGCCCAGAAGTTCCTGGAGATATGAGTGCAGTCCCACAAGGTTGTTGAATTTCTCATGGCCTTTCTCAAACTCCACCAGAATGTCAATGTCGCTGTCTATCTTCTCTTCACCCCTAACCAACGAACCGAAAAGACCGA
The DNA here is from genome assembly GCA_030655715.1 of Thermoplasmata archaeon. Lineage (GTDB taxonomy): Archaea > Thermoplasmatota > Thermoplasmata > SG8-5 > SG8-5 > UBA147. The sequence continues at coordinate 200 of JAUSPR010000250.1, read as the reverse complement.
GCCTCTTGATTCCGAACTTCTGCATGAGATTCATATTACTGGCTAGTCGGGCTTTCACATCTTTCTTGTCAATGGAACTTTTTCCGGCCATCTTTTCCACCAATCAATAATCTCAGATTATGAATAATAATATGCCTTCTCGCTATAAATAGATATTGGGTATGGAAATGTATTCAGCGAAACGATAACGATTGTAGATT
>JAUSPR010000145.1 GCA_030655715.1 Thermoplasmata archaeon | reverse complement strand
TGGACCAGGGTTTTCAGCTGGGCGGTTGCCCGGTCCTTTCTGGAACCACCTTCAACGGAAAATGGCACGCTTGCCACACAGAACCCAAAGCCCTTGGAAACTACCGATGCCCGAGAAGCCAGTACCGCGCCCCAGCCACCGCTCAGGCCACCGAGACCTGCGAGAATGAATGTTATGTCCACGTCCTCAAGATAGCTTGACAATTCTTTCTCCAGCTCGTTGCCTGCCAGTTTCAGTGATTTGGCAGATACCGAGGCGCAGCTCTCCAGTTTTCTGGGGTCGGCAATGAAACTTTTATCGACCTTCAGGGATGCCATGGTTCTGGGCTCCGAGCCTATGGCAATGGTGGTCATGACCTTTGCCAGCTCTCCCTCGGCCAGTATATTGCATCCAGTGCCTCCACAGCCCACAACCGCAGCGTTCAGGCTGGAATCCTTCGGACCCTGGAGAATGACTGGCTCTGGAATCGGGGGACTCATGCGTCCCGTTATGTCAAGCCAATTAAAAAGGGTTCGCAGGGTAATTGTTATATATTCAACCCGACTATCAAAGCCCATGGCTCCGAAAGAAGGCCTGGGAATGGTCCATGTTTACACTGGCGACGGCAAGGGCAAGACCACTGCGTCGCTGGGATTGGGCCTCAGAGCTGCAGGCCACGGCTTCAAAGTATTGATGATTCAATTCATGAAAGGCCAGATAAAATATGGAGAACTGGAAGGCGTTCGAAACATCCCCAATTTTGAGATACTTCAATTCGGAAGGCCAGACTTTGTGGACAAGGAAAATCCCGAACAGATTGACATCGACCTTGCAAAAGAGGGACTTGAGCATGCCAGGAAGGTCGTGATTGCGGGCGAAATCGACCTGCTGATACTGGACGAGATAAACGTAGCAGTGGAATGGAAGCTGGTTTCCGTGGAGGAAGTGGTGAAGCTAGTTAAATCCAGACCGAAAAAAATGGAGATCGTGCTCACTGGCCGCTATGCGCCCAGGGAGTTCATCGAGCTGGCTGACACTGTCACAGAAATGAAGGAGATTAAACATCCTTATGTCAATGGAGTGCTCGCCAGGAAGGGAGTGGAATTCTAGTGCTTTTTTATCGGTTTGCGACCTTCCAGGTCGCATTGCTGGTCATGGCACTGGCTTTCATGCCTGCGCATGTTGAAGCTCAGGACTCAGGAGAAACCTGGACATTCATGGTCTACATGTCCGGGGACAGCAGTCTTTCCTCGAACGTTCCGGACGATATCCAGGAGATGAAGAAGGTCGGTTCATCAGACACGCTTGACATCATAGTTCTCGCGGATTCATCCAGCATTGGCGATACGAATCTTATGAAAATACTACCAGGAAATATTTTAGATATAGAACTGGCAACTATTAATCCTGCATGGGGCGATGAGTTGGACCTGGGGGAACCGGAAACACTCAGCCAGTTCGTGACTTGGGCCGTGGCTGCTTATCCTGCAGACCATTTCATGTTGGACCTCTGGGGCCATGGAAACGGATGGTCCGGTGTATGCCCGGACAAGGGAAATGCACTGGAAGCCCATGAATTGCGCGAGGCCATGGTGACAATTTCTGGCGCAGGAATACAATTGGATATCATCAGCATGGACGCATGTCAGATGGGTATGTTGGAAATTGCCTATGAAATTCGGGACGTAGCCGATTATGCTCTACTTTCCCAGAAGGACGTGCCTTTGGCCGGTTGGCCGTATGACGTGTTCCTGGGATACCTGGGCGGTAATGGCACAGTCGAGGAAAAGGCAGTGGCAATGATTGATGGATACATTACCTGGGGAAAGGCGAGGAGCCTTTACTCGCTCACATTGGCTTTTCTGGACCTTTCCGAACTGGATGGACTTGTCCAGAGCCTGGATTCTTATTCCATTGAGGCCATCAGCATGGTGGACTACTTCAACCCGGAAATTGTCCGGGCCAGAGGCATTACAGAAAAATACGATGGTGATGCCCAGTACGACCTTGTGCATCTCCTGCAAAATATCAACTCAGAGACAAATTGCAAGAGCCTGGAGGCCAAGGGCCGGGAAGTTGCTCAGGCCATGGATGCGCTTGTGATCTACGAAAGCCACTGGACCAATACCCTGGACGAGCCAGCAGATAATGCCCATGGACTTTCAATCTGGTTCCCGACCTATGCAGCGACAATCGATTATATGACCACGAGTTTTGCAAAAGACACCGGCTGGCCTGGGTTTGTTAATGCCATGGCGGGACATTTTCAGAGCCCTTCACGGACCGAGGCAGTGAACATTGTGAATGCTGTTCCCCTGGACTCAGATGATGATGGGTTAATGGATTCCATAAGAATTTCGCATGACGCTCAGAGTGCAGGAACCACCGTGCTTGAAATATACAGGCCTGACGGCTCACTGTTTGATGCTGAGACGCTGGGTGCAAGTGCCGGGACAATGGATATTTTTCTCGAAAGCCTTGGCAATTACCAGGCCGCATTTTACCTTAGAGATTCCAATGGAATTTTGCTGAACTACACGCTTGTGGATTCTGGCCTGGTCAAGGAAGGACTCAGCACAATATCCGGATGTGTAAATTCAAACATCGGCAGAGGCCTGAAATGGGTCAATGTCAACCTGGTTGATGCCGACGGAAGAATAATTAAATCAACTGTTACGGATAGCTACGGACATTACACTCTTGACGTCATTGTTCCGACGGACACGAACGGCTCCGGGCTAATGCTGGTATGCGGACTCGGGTCCAGCCAGACCAATGTTACAATTCCATTTCTTAACGTGGAGAACAATATTGATTTCACCCTGGAAACATCAAGCGAGTATGTGCCCTGGTTCGTGAGGATTATTGGTTTACTGAACCTCGGAGGCATCATGCTGCTAGTTTACTGGGTGGCATGGGGAAGGGAGAAAAAACCGGAAAAGGCCAACCAGGAAATGCAATACTTAAAAACCAATGAACCAATCTCCCCTCAATGAAATTCAATGCCGACCTTCACATACATGGAAGATTTTCTGCCGCGACCAGTGCTGACATGAATTTTCCCAACCTGGCCAGAGGCGCTGAGCAGAAGGGCGTTCAGATGGTGGCGACAGGCGATTGCTTACATCCGGTGTGGAGAAAGGAAATCAAGGAAATGGAAGAAGTGGATGAAGGCACGTACCAGGTGGGCAATACCAAGTTCTTTTTAACCACGGAAGTGGAGGCAGAAAAGCGCATCCATCACTTGCTAATGTTTCCGAGCATTTCCAGCGTTGAAGATTTCATCGAAAGGCTTGGAAATTCCGAAAAACTGAAATCGGACGGCCGTCCCAGATTGAGATTGCCAGGTGAGGACCTTGCAGAAAAAGCTTTTGATTCCGGGGCCATGCTAGGACCGGCACATGCATTCACTCCCTGGACTGGCATGTATGCGCACTATGATTCTCTAAAAGAATGTTATGGAAACTTGGCCAGCAAAGTTTGTTATCTTGAACTTGGGCTGAGCGCGAACACCGATTATGGCGATGAGATTTCCGAACTGGCAAATATCACATTCCTCACGAACTCGGACGCGCATTCCCCACAGCCAGTGAGAATAGGCAGGGAGTTCAACACCATTGAGGCAAAAGACATTACCTTCAAAGAACTGGCCATGGCAATTCAGCGCAAGAAAGGAAGAAAGTTCGTGCGCAATATCGGCCTTCCCCCTGAGGAAGGAAAATACAATAGAAGCGCATGTTCAAGATGCTATGCCCAGTACGACCTGGAAAGAGCACTGGCCCTTAGATGGAAATGTGTTTGTGGCGGTAGCATCAAGAAAGGCGTGCGGGAACGAGCCAGAGAGTTGGGAACCGGGAAAGTGAACCATCCAGACCATAGACCGGAATACTTTTACATGATTCCTCTGGGCGAGATAATTGCCAAGGCCGTGGGGCATTCGTCGCCGTTCACCGGCAAGGTCAATGGCTTATGGCAGGCACTCGTGGATAAAGCAGGAACTGAACTGGACGTGCTGGAGAAAACGCCAATCGAGGACATCGATAAAATTGCCGGTGAGACCATAGCCAGCGCGATATTGGCATTCAGAGAGGGTAAGATAAAGGTCATCCCGGGCGGCGGGGGAAAATACGGTTCGATACTGCTGCCAGGCCAGGAAGCCCCTGCAACAAAATCATCGCAGAAGTCAGGGCAGAAGAACCTTTTTGATTATTGAGTAAACTACCAGCCCCTTGTATATACACCCCGTGAGGTCTATATTCCCATAAAGAACTGGCTGTTCTCGGCATATTAGCAATCAATTTTGGCATAAGATTATACGCCAAAACCAAATTACCCTACCTATAAGGGAGGATTTTCATGGACGCAAGATTGGAACTTGACAGGGACCTGGCAACAATGGCCGTGGATAAGGCGCTTGACCAGGGTGCGGAATATGCCGAGGCAAGGATGGAATCATTCGTTACGAACGGTTTATTTCTGAAGAACGGCAACCCGGAGATAGCGGGTTTCGGTACGTTCTCCGGCATGTGTGTTAGAGTACTGGTGAAGGGCGGCGTGGGGTTCGCTTCCACTGACATTTTGAAAAAGGACAATGTCCTGAACAGGGCCGAAACCGCTGTCAAGATGGCCAAAGCGTCGGCAAGTCTGGTGAAGGACAGAATTGTTTTATCGGACGAACCGACCCATATTGCAGATTACGCTGTTGAACAGAAGAAAAAAATAGTTGATGTCGGGCTGGATGATATCGTGGAAGTGCTCACCCACATAGACAAGGCCATGACAGAGAGTGCACCGCTGGCAAGCAGATTCATACAACTCAGAATGGAAGAAAGAACAAAATTCTTCGCCAATTCGGATGATTCGAAAATCGGTTCCAGGATACCAAGAATTGCCATTTTCACAATCCCCACGATAAAGGATGGGGATAAAATTTCACAAGCAATGATTCAGCGAGGTATGGCCATGGGCTGGGAGTACATGGACCCTGTGAATCGTTCCGAAGAAATTTGCCACGAGATTGCCATGACACACAAGAACATGAAGGAAGGCGTTAAGGCACCGACCGGAAAGATTGACATGGTGCTCGGTCCTGAAGTTGTTGGCATCGCTGCACATGAAAGTTGCGGGCATCCTTACGAAGCCGACCGCATTTCAGGCCGAGAGGCAGCCCAGGCCGGTGAATCATTCGTCAATGCCAAGATGATGGGCAGCCGCATTGGCAGCTCGGTTGCGAGCGTTGTGGATGACCCCACACTCGAGAATTCATACGGATTCTACCTGTACGACGATGAAGGCGTGAAAGCCAGGCCCAAAATTCTCATCAAAGATGGAATGATAAACGAGTTCCTGCACAATCGCGAGACATCCGCGGTCATGGACATGGGCCAGAGCAATGCCGGAGCCAGGGCCAATAATTATGACAGGGAGGCAATAGTCCGCATGTCCAATACCTTTGTAAGTCCTGGCGATCATAATGATGAAGAACTTTTCGAGGGCATCAAACTGGGAGTGTACATGAAGAACTTCATGGAATGGAACATTGATGATAAACGGTACAACCAGCGCTATATCGGCAGGGAGGCCTATCTCATCGAGAACGGTCAGGTCAAGGGGCCGGTGAAAGCCCCGATCCTGGAACTCACAACGCCCGCATTCTGGAACGCGATTGATGCGGTCGGGAAAAAGCTTGAATTTTCAGCCGCGACATGCGGCAAGGGAGAGCCAGGCCAGGGAATCCCGGTTTACACCGGAGGGCCGCACATTAGACTGAAAGATATAACACTGGGGGTGAGCAATTGAGCAACTGGAATTCATATTCTCCGGCGGATTTGCCCGAGGCGGTCGTCAAGAAGGCAGTCCAGATGGGCGCTGACGATGTCGTGGTCACATCTGGAATTGACGACACCAAGCAAATTAGGTTCGCGAACAATTCAATAACAACTTCAAAATCATGGGCCAGCACAGGACTGAGCATATATCTGACCAAGGACAAGCGCATTCTTTCGACCCAGGTGAACGAGCTTTCGGAAATAGACCGCACACTGGACGAGCTCATGAAGCGTATTAAGATGATGCAGCCCAACGAGGAATACGGCGGCATTTACTCGGGAAAGCCAAAGTTCAGGAAGAACGTGGCCGAACCTACGGTCGCGGCAATGGTCGAGGAACTTTTCGTTCATGTGGATGCAGCGATTTCATCAGCACAGGAAGCGGGGGCCAGCAGGGTCGCGGGAGTGCTTTACTCCAGTTCCGGCGAAATGCATCAAGCCACATCCGGGGGTTCAATCGGCACTTATGGCTCATCATCACTGGAAATATCAGTCAGGGCCATGTCAGATGCAGAAAGCTCAGGCCACATGGTACAATCCGTGACCAGCCCGATGAACTTCGAGCCTGCCAGAGTCGGCAGGACCGCGGGAGAACTGGCAATCGAGTCTCGAAACCCGGAAATCGGCAAAGAGGGAAAGTTTGATGTTGTCTTCTCGCCAATGATATTCGCCAATATTATGGAAAGAGTGGGAAGCTCATGCTCTGCTGGCTCTGTTGATGCAGGCATGTCATTCTTCACCGACATGATTGGTAAAAAAGTCGCAAGCGAGAAATTCACCTGCTACGACGACGCAACCAATCCCGAGTCATTGGACTCGCTGCCATTCGACGAGGAAGGCGCACCAACAGGAAAAACAAGCCTGATAGAAAAAGGAATTCTGAAGACCTATTTGCACAATACCAGCACTGCCAAGCGATACGGCACGGTTTCCACTGGAAATGCAGGGCTTGTTTTCCCGAGTCCATGGACCACATGTCTTGAGCCGGGCCAGGACACCAGGGACCAGTTGATATCCCAGGTGAACGACGGATACTACATGACCAATACCTGGTACACGCGGTTCCAGAACTACCAGACTGGCGATTTTTCCACGATTCCGAGAGATGCGATATTCCATATCAAAAATGGAAAGCTGGACAAACCTGTGAAGGATATACGAATATCCGAGAATATGCTGAACATCCTGAAGAACGTGAAAGCCGTTGGAAACGACCCGATGCAGGTACACTGGTGGGAGGTCGAAACACCGGTGTTCGTTCCGCACGTTCTAGTTGAAAACGTTAACATTACGAAGAGCACGCAATGAAATTCCATGGAAATATCTTATTAGCAAATGACGTACCTAGATTGTAGAATGAAAATAAGATATTAGGAACTCCTGATTAACAATTTTCTAAGAATGCGGATGTTCTCTTCTACCTTTTTCTGAATTTCATCTATCTCATCCAGAATTACCTCGGGCGGATCATACTTGATTTCCTCATACGTCATCTCGTTATATTCCGTAAAGTTCAGTTTGAAGTCATTATCCAGTATCTCATTGACTGGAACAAAGAAACAGTTGGAGGTTCTGTCCTCCGGGTTCTCTTTGACTCGGTTTCTGTACCGCTTAATAATGTCTGGAATGTCGCCCTTGCCATCTAAGAAGGTTCTCTTATCGTCAAGAGAATACCCATCATCCTTCATGTCGTAGAACCATACTTTGTCTGTTCTTCCTCCCTTGGTGAATATCAGAACACCAGTTGACACACCTGCATAAGGCTTGAACACACCGGAAGGCATCGAAATCACTGCTTCTAATTGATTTTCCAATATAAGTTTTCTAAGCCCTTTATGTGCGTTTGATGAACTGAATAAAACTCCATCTGGAACGATAACACCACATCTTCCACCCGGTTGAAGCAGAGTAATCATCCTCTCGACAAACAGGAGTTCTGTTTTCGTTGTCTTGATTGTCAGTAGGTCATTGATGTCGCTCTTGTCGATGCTCCCTTTGAATGGTGGATTGGCCAGGACTACGGTGTATTGCTCTGCTTCCGCAAACCTCTTTGAAAGCGTGTCGGCATACTGGATGTTCACCCCTGAGATGCCATGTAAAACCGAGTTCATGAGGGATATTCTCACCATTGTGGAATCGAAATCAAATCCATAGATTGTTTCATTTTTCAGTATGTCCCATTCCCTCTTGTCTGCGATCAGGTCTCCCACCAGTCCAGAATAATCGCCTTCCTCATCCTCCTTGACCATGTCGGCGCTCGTGTGTTTTCGCAGAATATGTTCATAAGCATTTATCAGAAAGCCAGCGGTTCCGCAGGCCGGGTCGCATATCTTATCTCTCAGGTCCGGGTCGACCAATTCAATAATCATTCTAATGATGTGTCTGGGGGTTCTGAACTGGCCATTCTTACCGGCAGATTTTATCTCGCTCAGCAGGTATTCGTAAATGTCCCCCTGGACATCCGTATTCTGGGCCGTGATGTTCAATTCGTCGATGATGGTTACTGCTTCCTTCAACAGCGAGGCCTTGGGAATCAAAAACACAGCATCTTTCATCTGGCTGGCAAATATTGTTTTCTCCCCGTCCTGGACATTCTTGATGAATGGGAATACCATATCCCGGACATGAACCAGCATCTTCTCTGCGGACATGTGCTTCCATTCAGACCAGCGGCAATCCTCATAGCCTTCAAAAATAGAAGTGAATGGATGTTTCGTGGCTCTGGAGCGTTTCTCCTCCATAACGTCCATGTCCTCCAGTCTTTTCATGAATAGGAGATAACTCATCTGCTCGATTGAGGCTAGTGGGTTTGACAGACCTCCGCTGTAAAATTTAAGCCATAATTGATCTACTTTGCTCTTTAATTCAGGTGCTAATTTCATGCGATTAACTCTCCTTTGAATGCTTTCTGTTTCAGAACATTAAACATATCTTCCAACTTCCTGGCAGCTTCTTCATTTTGTGCCTTAATTTTTTGGGTGTGCTGGACGACGATAGCGAACTTTTGTTGAAGGGGGGGAGGGGGTAGGTTAATAGAAATTTTTCGCATTTGAGATAAAAGAAGGTTATGTTGTGCAGAACCTGATGATGCTTTAGTAAGATCTTTCAGTTTTAATTCCAGAAGAAATTTTAAATAGAACACATTTAAAATTCCAGATTTGCATTTCACAACAGCCACACTTTTTTGAAAGGTTGTCTTTTCTGTGTGTATTCCTTGTTGCGCAATTGCCATTTTCCCAATAGTTGCACCAGTATTTACAATTACTAAATCACCAGGACAAAGATCTGTTCGACGATGAACCTCTTCAAAGTCACTCTTTCTTATCTGTCTGGCGTGTGAATAATCAATGTTCGCATCATGTATATCTTTAGCACTTATGAAATAATAACCTGAATTTTCTTCGTCAATACAATCGCCATGTTTCCCATCTGTGATACGGACTGTAATTTCACCCAGCAGTTTTTTGTCCCACCCCTTCGGATTTTTAACGGGATCCCCAAACATCTCGATGAAAGTGCTTTTCAGGAAGTCATCTATGCGAGCGTTGGCTTGGTGTTGGAGGGCGAGGGTTTCCTTGGACTTGTCCAGAATAGAGATTATTTTCTCTTGGATTCTAATGTCTTTGGGATATTTCATTGGGATTTTCCTCATGAACTCTTTTGAAATATGCTTTAATCCAGCTCCATGAAACCCTTTTTCGAGGAGATATAAATGTCCAGAAAGGTAAAGGTATAGGAATCTTGGAAGTATGCCCTTTTGGATTACCTGAGTTACAAAACAATCAGTTGAAGTTGAGAATTTACCGTTATAATAATGAACGCTGGCTGACCCGCCGGTTCCAAATATTAAGTATTCACCATCATAATCATGCTCATCCACGAATTTACTTTGAATTGGGCTGGAAGTAAAAAATGGATATTTTCCAGTTGGTTGACCCTCTCCTGCTTTCCTTTTGGTCTTGCTTTCAAACGCGATTATGTTTGATAGTTTTTCAACAATCCACCCCTCAGGTATCTCTTCCATCTAATCCCACCTTCCCTCAATCTTGAACCATTTGGCTCCGCGCCCGGTCCCTTCTGCACGCAACCGCCCTTGGTCCCTCAACTGCCTAAGTACAACCCGAATCATGTCCTTGCCGACTCCTGGACACTCGCTCTCTATCTCGGAAAAGGTGAATGGTTTAATTTGCCTTTTAACTGCAATTTCGACCTGTTCAGTTTTTGACCCCTGGCTTGGCTTAAGCGTCCCGACTCTCTCCTCGAACTCCTTATATGAACGGATCATAACACCCCACCAATATGTCAGCCATGGGAAAGGATCGTGCTCTCCCTCATGCCATTGCTGAGATGAGGCGTTCAATGTTTCGTAATATGATTTTTTACTTTCCTCGATAATACGTTCAAGGCTGATGTAACGTCCAACGTTGTAGCCATGGTGATAAAGGAGAAGTAGGGTTAGCAATCTGGCAGTTCTACCATTACCTTCTCTAAATGGGTGAATGCTGAGATAATCCAGTATGGTTAATGGAATAATTACCAGTGGATCATGACCGGCCTCAATAGCGGCGCGGTGCCTTTCGACCAACTGTTCCATGGCCGCTGGGGTATCCGCTGCCAAAACAGGTGTGAATACAATACGGGTTATGCGCCCGAGTCTATCCCTTTCAACTATTTGGTTCTCCCCAGTTTTCCATTCCCCCCCTGCCTCTTCAGTATATCTAAATACAACTGTATGGAGTTGTTTAATCACATTTATGTTAAAATTCATTGCCTCCCATGACTCATGGATAATCACAAGGGCATCACGATAGCCAGCGATTTCACGCTCATCCCTGTTTTTTGGCTTAGTTGTTTTCAGAACTAATGCCTCAACACGGCCCGGTTCTGCACTAACCCCCTCAATACGGTTTGATGATATGGTAGATTCAATTGCTGCCAGTCCAATAAGGTTATTCAAAACCTCTGGCGACTGTTGATAATAGAGTTCTTGCTTGCCCTTGAACTCCCCTATGGCCCTGAGCGCCGCTATGTGTTCTTTTTTAAACGACAGGGCATCCAGATATTCAAGCGTCAAAGACCTCATATACTTCACCGTAAGGGGGTAACCCCATAAGGGGATAGGGGGCAATAGTACTTAATCATTACCCTCTTTCCCGGGACGTTACCCCCTTACGCTTTTTGGGGAAATAACTCACTTTCCATGGTTTCACAGATGGATAAAAAGTCTTTAAGTTCGATTGCTGTGAACATGGGCATGGGTGCAGTTGTTCCAAAGTTGGTGAATGGTTCCTCAAACAAATCAGAATGTTCGATGTGTTTATTTTTCAGAAACACAGACTGTATTGTTCTGATGAAGAACAACTGGTCCGCAGAATAATCTTTGTTATTCTCGATTATGTATGTTTGGAAGGCATCTCTGATTTCATCCTCGGGATCTGAGGTAATGTACTTGCCTCGGGCAATGTCTTTTATGAACTGGACGAGGGTTCCCTTGTTCCGTTCATATATCTTTTGAAGAACTTCCTCGGTGATGAATAACTCTGGACTGTTGAGTGTTTCTTCCAGTTTGATTAAATCATCCTCAGTTATTACCTCTTCATTATTGATTTTCTGGATGGTGGGGTGTTGTTCGGCAAGGTCCTTTATCCTCTTTTCAACTTTCTCTTTATATTTGTCGATGTAAGCCTCTGTCTGGTCTGGACCAAATACTATCTTCTTCCTGGATTTGATTACATCGTCGATGTCTAAAACAATCGGATTTTTGGACTCCTTTGTTATATATTTCATTAGATCTGCAAATTCATCCCTGACCATCAGGCAATCTTCGAATGTTGAGTCCATCCAGAAAGAGATGGAAGTTACCTTGTCAAGAAGTTCTTCTTTCGCCTTCACATCGTTTATTGTCTTGGGAAGGCGGCCCAGCATATTTCCGACACCGTTCAGTTGCCTTTCTTTTTCTTCTTTATTGCGGGTAAGAATAGCATTGCCCAGGCGTTCAACCTTCAATGTGAATGAGGCAACATCAACATTCACATCCTGCTGGTATCTCATTAGAGGGACCATTTTATCCCGGAGAAATTCGATAGGATTTACTCCAACCGCATCCCAGAGTCCGGGGGCCAGGGCCCTTTCGACGTCGCGGATGTTGTCCCGGATCAGGACTGAGTCTGTGGGCAGGGATTTGACATCCGCAATTAAGGATTCCTTCACACGCTCATATATCTCGCTCTCCCCATGGCCCTTCAATGTCTCCAGTTGGCTGAGCCTGGTAAGAAAAATCTGAGTTGTGACTGCCTCAGATGTTTCCTGGACGTCGCCGTCAGGGTGCATCTCAAAGTATTCGAAGTTCTTCCAGAAATCAAAAATCTTGAAGTAATCCTTTTTTCCGTTTGGCAATCGGTCTTTATACTTGCACACGGCATCTGAGCGTGTGCCCCTGCCAATCATCTGCCAGAATTTGATTTTAGAGAACACTGGCTTTGCGAAAACAAGGTTGCATACTTCTGGTATATCTATACCGGTATCGAGCATGTCGACCGAGATCGCGATGCGCGGGAAATCCTTCTTCTTGAAATCATCTATGCTGGCCTGCGCTCTTTTTGAATCCTCAGAGGTAATGATTTTCGCAAGTCTGCCCTTATGTTCCGGATAGAGTTTGTTGAAAGCTTCCCACAACCTCTTGGCATGCTTCTTGGAAACCGCAAAGATAATTGTTTTGGCAGGCAGAGTTCCAGCCTTGTCCATGATGCAATGTTCCATGAACTCGCGAACAATGGCTTCGTTTGTGCCGGTTATTATTACTTTTTTCTCTATGTCTGTACCTTCAAAATCTACGTCATCTGGGTCTATGCCCTTTTCAAGCAACTCTTTCTTTTGATCCCTGGAGAGAGATTCCTTAGTAATGCCCTCAATCTGAAAATGAGTTTGGGCTCCGAATGTGTGTTTCCTGAAGTCACAGAGAATGCCGTCTTCAACCGCATCGCGATAATCATACATGGCTGTTGGGGTCCCGTCTGTACGGCCAAAGAATCTGAATGTGTTTTTGTCTATCATATCGGCTGGCGTGGCTGTGAGGCCTATTTGGATGGCATCCAGATAAGTGAAAACCTCTTTCCATTTGTTGTATATAGACCTGTGCGCCTCATCAGAAATGATTAAGTCAAATTCTCCAGGAGATATTAGGAACTTGCCGTTTTTGTCTTTTTGGTTATAGCATTCCATGAATGTCTGGATTGTGGAAACATAGAGTTCTTTGTCTCTCTCAAATACGCCAGAAATAATCTTGCCTTTGGGGGCATCCGGAAAAAATTCTTTGTAACCGTCGTTATATGCCTGGTCTCTAAGTGCGATTCGATCGGCGAGAAATAGAATTTTTTGAACACGGTTGGCTCTCCTTAAGGCGTCAATAATGGCCATGGCGACTCTGGTCTTACCAGTGCCGGTGGCCATGACTATCAGAGCTTTCCTGTGACCTTTTTGAATGGCCTCCAGGACCCTGCTGACGTTCTCTATACTTTTGTCCCTGTCAACTATGTCCGTGTTAATCTCCATCTTTTCGAGGGCTTTCTCTCGCTTGATTTGGTGTGCCATGCGTTCAAGGTCCCTTTGTGCGAAGAACCCCTTAACCATTCTCTGAGGATACCTCTCTCTGTCCCAGAACCATATCTCATAACCGTTTGAAAGAAAAATGATAACATCTCTTCCCATCTGGGCTTTTATATCGTCGGCATATTCCTCTGCTTGTTTTTGAGCTGCGAGTATTGGGTCTTTACAGGTTCTTTTCGCCTCGATTATGGCCAGAGGCCGTCCAATACTATCTAACAGGAGATAATCAGCATACTTGCTTTCCATGTCGTTTTTGAGAGTTTCTGAGACGGTCCTATAATCTCGCTTGTTAAAATCGGATTGTTTTGTGTCCACTTCAATGATAACTCTGGATTTGTCTCCCACTATCCAACCTTGTTCGCGCAGCAGTACATCAATTTTCTGCTTTCGTGTCTGAAATTCATTTAAATCCATTATTACAGAACCTTCCATGACTATCATCCTTGGATTACTTTGTTAATATAAATATACTTCTTAATAGATTTTGAAATATTCAGGAAGGCAGAAAGATATTAATTAAACTTGAACGAGGTTAAATTTTCAATCCATTAGAAACTCGCACGCGAACTCAATCGCGGCCTTCACGCTCTGCGCCTTTATTTCTTCTCTGCTACCTTTGAAATGAAATGCCTTGGCCTTCTCCCCTACCTCGCTGGCAACACCCACGAACACTGTGCCAACCGGTTTCTGCTCGCTGCCGCCGCTTGGCCCGGCAATACCGGTGATGGCTATGCCAAAATCACAGGCAAAATTGATTACAATGCCCACGGCCATGGCCATGGCGGTGCGGTCCGATACTGCGCCGTTCTTCATTATTGTCTCGGCCGGTACTCCGAGGATTTCGGTCTTGGATGAATCTGAATAGGCAATCATGCCTCCGAGGAAGTATGTCGAAGAACCGGGAACGTTAGTGATGGTGTGAGCGAGTAATCCTCCGGTGCAGGACTCGGCGACAGCCAGGGTCCATGTTCTGGCAGTAAGAAGGCTGCCCAGTTTCTCTTCCGGGTTCATTCCTTCCCACCTGCCAGGTCTATCATTCTTTTCACTCCGTCAATGGCTTCGATTACCCTCAATGCTCCAGGAGGGACAAGGTTGTGCCAGTCTCCGCCATTGACCATGAGTTCCCGGACCTTTTCCCCGGAATACATTTCACGGTTGTATAGCTGGGGCCTTTTAACTTCAATTCCGGCTTCGGAAAACAGCCTGGCTGTGAGGTCATTGTTCGTGAAAATGATCTCGAAAGGCGGTACAAGAGATCGAACATGGCTGACCCAAACAGAGTAACGGTTGATGTCCACAATCGGTATCAGAAAGTAATTCTGAATTCCGACTTCATCCAGGCTCTCGGATATCATGATATGCCTTTCACCGGCCGTGAAAGGGTCCTCCAGAGTGTGGCTGTCCTGGGCGCTGCCTATGGCAATGACTAGCTTGTCCACCTGGCCTGCCATCTCCTTGATTACCTCGAGATGACCATTGTGGAAGGGCTGGAACCGACCTATGAATAAGCCGCTCTTCATCATGCATCACCTTCCTCGTCCACGAAATCGCTTATATGCTTGCACTGAAGTGTGAGATAATATTTACAGTGTATGCATCTGGCATCATCATTATCATAGCCCAGGGGCTCATTAAAAACATAGCATTCCCTGTTGGTGAATTCGTCTTCTTCCTCATCCAACCGTCCATCAAAAATGAAGCCGGCCATATTGTCGCCTCAGACCGGTACCCTGTCGGTTAATGGAAGCGGGCGCACCACGGCCGTGCTCAGGGGCACCACCGCAGCCAGCTTTCTCAGCAGCCCTTCTTTCTTCTTGCCAACTAGCGCATGTTCCAGAACGTCGCTCAAGGTTTCAACAGGAATTATCTCTATCTTGCCAATGTACTTATCGTCGAGAAGCACGTCCTTCATGTTGGCCTTGGGAATCAGAACCTTCTTGAGGCCCATCTCGGCAGCGCCTTCAATCTTGGCTGTTACTCCACCGACCGGGAGAACTTTCCCGCGGACACTAAGTGAGCCGGTCATTGCCAGGCTCTGGTCGACCTCGATGCCCTCGAGCGCGGAAAACACCGCGGTCGCGACTGAAATGGACGCGGAATCGCCTTCTATGCCTGATTTGCTCTCTATGAATTGAACGTGAACATCATGATTGCTGATGTCTTCGCCAGTCATTTTTTTAATGACTGCTGAAACATTCTGAACCGCTTCCTTGGCAATTTCACCAAGCCGGCCAGTGGCAATGATTACACCGCCGTTCTTGTGCTGGGCTGGCGTGACCTCGGCTGCAATCGGAAGGACCATGCCAGAGTATTCGGACATAGAACCGTCTCCCTGGAACACTGCAAGGCCGTTGACCAGGCCAATCGCGGTTCCCTCGATAAGGA
>JAUSPR010000017.1 GCA_030655715.1 Thermoplasmata archaeon | reverse complement strand
CAGGTATGCAACTGCCATATGATAAACTTCCAGCCCTAGTAACAAATGCCAGCTCCTTTAGGGGCTGGTAGTTTACAGGCTGGTAGTTTACTTGGAATTTCAAGGCTGATAATCAAGCTGGATAATAGATTCAATCCTTTTATACCGATTCATAAGAATAACTTGGCAATGCTTCCGATAGCGCATTTGATAATCTCGATAGGCATAGCATTCTGCCTCGAATACAAACATCCCAGAAGGATTAGCATTATCGTTTTACTGGGCCTTATTGGCACATTGCCAGATTTCGACCATTTCCTACCTATGTACAATGGAGCCAAAATGTTTCATAATTTATTTTTTCTTGCGGTGCTACCTATCCTTTTATTGTTTTTAGCTCATTTCATCGAAACAAGAAGAACTCCACTCTCTTCCGTTTACCAGCGATTTATCATGTGTGCAACAGTTGTTCTGGTTGGTCATTTGATACTGGATGCAATCGCAGGAAACACCATTTCTCCGGGATTCCCAACATCATCCTTCTCATTTAGCCTGAATTCCGCGCCCATTCTGACAATTGCCGAAATACCGCTTGCCAATATTGATATTATGTGGATATTATTGGCAGCCTGCGTGATTTTTGGAAGATATGCTCAAAGAGAAGTATATGATATTTTCGAGGCTTATGCAATTGAAGACCGATACATTGCCAGGCATTCAGTTTCGCGAAGAGACGTGCTTAATGCAATAATAGTAAGCCCGGTGCGGCGCAATGCGAATACCCCATCTGGTTGATATTGGACAATTTAACAATTTATATATTAGAATCACAATATCGGGTGCGTGGCTCCTTCCTCCGATAGATTGGCGACCGCGGTCGATCGAATATATATTTATCTGGAATATTTCCATTCCTATGAGGACGAACTCGAAGGTCCGATAGAGCTCACGCAGGTGGGCATTGCTGAAGCGGTCGGCATCGCCAGCGGCAATATCGCCAGAGCCATTGCCCCACTGATAAAAAAGAGATGGATAGAGACACGCAAGGTTCATATCCCCGGCATCAGGTTGAAAAGAAACATATTTTATATTTGTCCGAACGGAAGACCCGAGGTCAAAAGGATTGTGCAAACCTATTTAAACAAACAGATCAGGGTCATAGATATTCACGGCAAGTCCTCTCAAATGACTGTTCGGGATGCCATAGACCTCTTTACTTCAGATTATCCTCTTACCATGATTCTACGAGAAACTTCCAGGAACGGCATTCTCGATGCCAGAACTGTTTCAAAAGGCCAGAAAGGAAAATTGGATGCACGGCAGGTGGCCAGGGAAACCCCTTCCAGACATTTCTACGGTCGGAACCGGGAAATCGTCACAATTCAAACCTGGCTGAAATCCAGAACGCAAAAAACACTGATAATCCAGGGCATGCCGGGAATAGGAAAGTCCACATTGCTGGCCAATATGATGGATGAAATTGCAATCAATCACAAAATATTCTTTTTCAATATAAATCCATGGTGTTCATTGCGCCCCTTTATTCTGTCGCTGGCCGACTCCTTTGAAGAATTCGGGAGATCTGAACTGAAAGCGTACTTGAAAGAGCAACCTGTTATCGAGATGTATGACCTGGAATACATTATTTCCAATATTTTCTCGAATCAGAAAATGATACTGATTTTCGATAATTTTCAGAATGCAAACAGGGAATTGATGACATTCTTCTCGATGCTCAGGAAAGTTGCGGACGAAGCAAACGGCATCAAGCTGGTGGTACTGGGGCGGAATGTGGAACCGTTCTACGAACGTACCGCAGTAGCAGTCGATAGAACCGTGCTGGAAATCACGCTTGACGTGTTGAGCAAGTCGGGCACAATATCCCTGGCAAGGTCCTTTGAAATTCCGGAAGAGCGCGTGGATGCGATCATCGCGCAAACCGGCGGACACCCGCTCTTCATCGAGCTTCTGGTTCATGGAGAAAAAATCAACGGCAACATGGACATAGAAAGGTACATTGCGGACGAATTCGCAAACACATTGAAAAAAGAAGAGAACGAGCTTCTGAAATACCTCTCTGTTTTCAGATTTCCGGTTGAAAGAGGCGCGCTCCGTTCTTACCAGCCTGCATTGTTCGGTCTTTTGAAGAAATCGATATTGAAACAATCGGATGATGATTTCATCATTCAGCATGACATTATTAAAGACGCATTTTACAGGCAGCTTTCCGATGCAGAACTGAAAAAATTTCATTCGAAAGCGGCGGAATATTACCTTGAATCTCTCCAAACCTCCAGCCAGATGGAGGCGCTTCACCACCTTCTTTATGCGGACCGTGCGGAGAGCGCCGCGGAACTCATGGTACTGAAGGCGGAGAAGCTGCTGAAGTCAGGTAACATGGAGTCGCTTGCGAGGATACTGACCATCCTGCTGAGCAGGGACATTCTTATCGGTCCCGGTGAAAGAGCCCTGTTGCTGTATGCCCAGGGAACCGCCCTGGCTTTCATTGGGGAGATTGATTCAGCCCTCGAAAATTTTAATCGGTCTATGGAACTTGTGGCTGACAAGAATAATCCGGTTTGGGTGAGAAGTCGGATGGGGATTGCGGAGACAATGCTGAGCCAGAATAAGTACGAGGATTCAGAGGCTTTGTATAGAGTGGTACTTGAATGGGCCAGGAAACACAAGGACTTTGAGATAGAGGCAGAGGCCAATTATCAATTGGGTGCGATTTACGAAAGGCTCGGGGTCCCGGAACAGGCGCTCAGACATTTCAAGAGCGCATGGGACATTTCGCTCCAACTGAATGATAAAAATCAGCTTGCACAGGCATCATGGGGCATAGGAAGGATATATCATTCGGGATTAAAATTCGAGAAGGCATTGAAGAGCAAGAATGAAGCTCTTGACATCGCCTTCAAGAATGGAAATAATTACTTGGCTTCCAAGGTACTCACGAGCATCGGCTGGACACTGACCGAAATAGGGCAGTTGAATGAGGCAATCGAAGCACATGAAAAAGC
>JAUSPR010000142.1 GCA_030655715.1 Thermoplasmata archaeon | reverse complement strand
AGAGCATTTGTTCACCTCCCTAATCTTGTCAACAGGTTCGTACCTCTATCTGTGAGTTCACTCCCTGGTTATCTTTTGCCTCTGAGTTCGGTTTTCCATTGCTTGAGTTTCTTGATGTCATCTTTTAGGTCCGAAGCTTCACTATCGTTTAATGTTTCTTCATGCAATAGAATCTCAGAAAACATATTTATCTCATTGTCCAAGATATGACATCTCTCATCTATATCCTCAAGTGATAGTTTAGGCTTGGAGACGCCTTTGAGCTCATCCGCCCACTGCTCAATCGAGTTCCTCGTCTCGATTAACCCGTCCTTTTCCTCCGGGTCGAAGAGTTCAGATGTTCTTCCCAATACATCGTTCAAACTGTCGATCTCGTTTTGCAAAATCTCTATTTGCCAGCTTTTGGCGAGTTTTAGTGTGCTAGGGTTGCGGGACATGCGAATTCCACCCTGTAATGGAGTGAACCTTATTAATAATAAACAGGTAGTTAAGCAATATCCAGTAAACTACCAGCCCCTGAAGGAGCTGGCGTTTGTTGCGTGGCTGGAAGCTGAAGGACTGAGCGTTCTCGGCATTTGTGCAGTAAAATAAGGATGGAAACCAGAAAAGAAAACCATTCCACCAAATGCTGGAAAATATTGCGAGCCGCATGGCATTCGATTTAGAAATTATAAGTTGCCGTGCCATGGTCGAACCTTTTCAACAACGATATGCGATAATCGGTTCAACATCCGATTAATAAAGATGCAGCCCTTCTTCCACTTTCCCAAGCTCGATCGGCGTCGTCGTCTCCCCGACCAGCGCGCCCTTTGAATTGGCAATCATGCAGGCCCCGACCTGGCCGGTGCCGTAGTTCGCCGTGCATATCATTGGCTTGACGCCGAGAATCCTTTCCACCTCTTCCATCTCAAAACTGGATGTGTGCGGATGCACAATCGCGCCCTTGTTGTTGACCACTGCTGACGAGCCGACAGTGTGGTATCCCGCAATTGTTCCGCGCTCGACCGGGACCTTGAGCGCATTTGATATTCGCTCAATCGTTTTATCGTCGAACTCCGGATGCACGATGGCGCCATTGTCATTGGCCAGAATATTATTGCCCATGGCATTGTATCTTTGGAGGATTCTGCTGACTTTCAGGTGTTTTTCTATCTTCTTGACCTCTTCATTGGATATGGAATGCGGAACCACTGCGCCGTTGGAATTCATGCGCACCAGCGCTCCGAGGGTGCTGCATCCGTCAACAGACATTTTCAATACATTTTCCACGTCAATGAACTTTGCGACCATTTCCGGGAAATCATTTTCCGTGGCATATGGTACCAATGCAAAATTTTCATTGGCTGAACAGAAAACACCCACGTAGGGGTTGCCAAAAATCATTCCCTTGCCTAGCATGCAGACACTCGCGATTACTCGTCCGGAAGCAGAATTTCCACCAGGTCCTCTCCCTCGACCCAGGCGACTTTCAGGGTTACCTTGTTCGGTGGGTGCTCTATGCCCCTGGACCATATCATTTCATTGACTTCTTTGTCAATCCAGATATTCTCCATTTCGGCCTTCCTGTGCTTTGCCACATACTCTCTGATTAGCTTAATGGCCTTGGGTGCCCTGCTGGTCCTGGGTGTCCTGAGTAAATCCCTCAGGGGTATCGTGTATGTTACTTCCTTGAATTCTTTTTCCTCTGCCATAGAAATCCCTCTAGAGTTTCAGCCTGCTCTTCCGCCATTGCCTCTGCTTCGGGTGGCGCTGGAACCTGCGGTTTGTTCTCTGAATGACCCACGCTGGAACGCGTCTGTTCGAGTTCGTGGCTTTGTTGAGCCTCATTTTCCTCGCGAGTGGTTTGTTTCTTGCCATTTTATCCCTCTTATCTTCTTTTGATTGTGATTTCTCGCTTCTCGGGTGTAAGTCTTTCTAGTATCTGGACGAGATTTGCGTCGTCAATCATGTTCTTCAGCTGCCCGGATTGTGCCAGCATTATCAGCTGATTTTCAACGGCTTCAGCGAAGTCCGCCCTGGCGATTTTCAGTCTCGCCATTCGCTCCCTTGCCTCGGGTGTGAGTATCTTCCTCAGCATTCCCTGGCGCTGTTGGTCCTCTTGCTGCTGAACCTGTTCCTGCGCATCCTCGTTGGTTTGGTGTTCTTGCAGGGCTTCGAGCTTTCTGCGTCTTATCTCCTGAATCTCATTGTCTTCATCCATCGCGGCACACCTACTTGTTGTATTTTGCAAGTATTGGTTGTTCTTTGGTCAGTTCCTTGAATATGGCGTGCGATGTGTTGTCCAACATTTTTTGGCCCTGTGCGGAGATTACGCGGCCGTTTTTCTTCTGGATCATTATCAGACCGGATGATTCCAATTGCTGTAGTGAGAGTCTTACAATGGACCTGCTTCCTGTCCAGGCATGGCTGGGCTTGGAACCCTTGTCCACTGACCCGCCAAACTGGGCGGCAAGTTTTTCCGTTCCGATTGGGCCATATATGTAAACTTTTCTCAGGACCGCAGCTACACGGGTATACCACCAGTCTGGCTCTCCGGGTGATCTCTCTCTGTGTACCCCTGTTTTCACAAGGTTGGACCATTCTGGCGGTTTGATAGCGTCATTTTTCTTCAGTTCTTCGGCGATGCTCGCAATGAGCTTCTCGGCAGGTACGTCGTATGCTGTGGTCATTTTAGGCCTCCAGTATATTTGATTTACTCTGGAAGTATTGCCCCTAAAGGGCATGAGGTATTTTATGTTTGTCCTACATTAATCTTATAGGAGATACCTTTTCTAAAACGGATATGGCATGGGGGTATAAAACCTTGTGAAACAAAACGGGGCTGTTTGTCATGGATGAGGAACACCGTGATTGTGTGGGAGGGCGGTTTGGTTTGTTGATTATAATATAGGCCCGTTGAATAACAATTGTTTCGTGGAATCCATCTGAATTATTAAGTATTCTCTTGCCATGACGGTTGACAGAAGGGATGCCTGAGGGGTGCATGAATGGTATTTCCATACATTGCATTTCTCGTGAATTCAGGTTCCGAACGGACTGGGTGTGAACATGAGTGACATAGCCGAGAAACTGGCAAGTCAGCAGAAAGAGATATCCATAGCTGAATTTTTCGAGAAAAACAAGCAGATTCTGGGGTTCGACTCTCAAACAAAGTCCCTTATAACGGCAGTGAAAGAAGGAGTAGATAACT
>JAUSPR010000141.1 GCA_030655715.1 Thermoplasmata archaeon | reverse complement strand
TGTTATCTCAAGATGAGGTGTTAGGAGGGTAAAGGTTATGTGTCCGAAAGACATTCAAGATGATTGGAACATAAGGGGGGCAAATGTGCCTTATCTACAATCGTCAATCTCTATCACAACTTCATTTCACTGAATACTTACATTCCTGCGACATCTATATCAACCAAATCACGATTACATAAAATAGAAAAATAGAGGTGAAAAAGTGAAATTCGAACATGTGGACGGAGTGGACAAGGGCCAGATTAAGCTTTTCGCGCTCAGCACCTGTGTATGGTGCAAGAGGACCAAGCAATTTCTCAACAATCTTGGCGTGGCATATGATTACATTTTTGTGGACCAGCTTGAAGGCGCGCCCAAGAACGAGGCAATAACCGAGATAGAGAAATGGAACCCTAGCAGCTCGTTTCCCACGCTCGTGATTCGGGACGAGAAATGCATAGTCGGTTTCAAGGAAGACGAGATAAGAGAGGCGATAGGTTGAGCACTGTCCCGAAGGAAGAGATTAACAAGCTATTCGCCAAACTTGATACAGATGCCAGGAAATCAGGTTATTTCCTGAACCCTGACTCGGATTTTACTCGTGAACTGGTTGAAGGTCTCATTGCCAATGAGAAAAGGTACGGCCATCAGGCTTGCCCCTGCAGGCTTGCTGACGGCGTACGTCAGGAAGATTTGGACATCATTTGTCCATGCGATTACCGCGATGCTGATATTGAGAATTTCGGGGCTTGTTATTGCGCCCTATACGTTTCAAAAGACATTGCAGAGGGCAAGGTCCAGGCAGAACCGCTGCCTGACCAGAGACCAACAAAAAGGGAGGAGAGGCCACAATTCCAGGAAAGTGAGGCTGGGACTTCCAATTCAGAACTCTCACACCCGGTCTGGAGATGCAGGGTCTGTGGATACCTGGCTGCCAGGGACGAGCCGCCGGGGTTGTGCCCGATATGCAAGGCCACAAAAGACAGGTTTGAGAGATTCATGTAGGTGATTTCATGCAACAGCTGATTGTGGATGTAAGGACCAGAGAGGAATTCGTAAAGGAGCACATCAAGGGCGCAATTTGTATCCCTCATTACGACCTGAAATATTATCTTGATTTCCTTGCTGGCAAGAATATACTTCTATATTGTAATACCGAGCGCCGCTCTGCCATTGCCCAGAACAGGCTTGCAGAGTTTGGCCTTGATTCCCGTGTTCTCGACTTGAAGGAACAGGATGGTTATGAGAGGGTTCAGGGCAGCATAATCTGCGCCCAAAACTATGTCCATATAAAACCAGGTCATGAGGATATGTTCATGGAAAAGGCCATGCTACTTTGTAGGGTCACCGAGCACATGGACGGATTCCTTGGCTCCAAAGCTCTTAAAATATCCGGGATGTCAGGCATCGGCAGTTGCATGGAGACTGATTTGACAGAACTGGAAATACGTCCTACCAAAATGATACTGGTCACATACTGGGAATCCAAGGAGGCGCATGAACGTTCCCACAGGGATCCGGAATTCAAGGCCGTTTTCGACAAGCTGGGCGAACATCTTGTCCGGATGCCAGTGGAAGAATTTTACGAGATACTGAAATAATAAAGGTGATTTACTGAAAGGTTTCGAGATCAAATTTGTAAAGAAATGGCCGGACGAGCAGATTGTCGCTCTGTACAAGGCCGGTGGCTGGTGGCTTGACCATTACACGACCGACGGTCTCCAGGCTTTGATAAATGGCTCATTCGCCTTTGCCGTGGTGGTTGAGGAATCTACGGGAAAAGCCGTAGGCATGGGGCGTGCTATATCTGACGGCGTTTCAGATGCCTGGCTTCAGGATATTGTGGTTCTTAAAGAATACCGGGGCAAGGGCATTGGCCGTGCAATAATACAGAAATTACTCGAGCATTGCAGGTCTAGAGGCATAGCCTGGATAGGCCTGGTTGCCGAACCCGGTTCCAAGGATTTCTACAGACCTCTGGGGTTCGACACACTTCCTGGCGAGCCAATGGTCTTCATGGAGGGTAAACATGTTTCAGACTGAAGATTTTATCAAGCTGGAACTGAAGCA
Organism: Thermoplasmata archaeon; assembly: GCA_030655715.1. Classification (GTDB taxonomy): domain Archaea; phylum Thermoplasmatota; class Thermoplasmata; order SG8-5; family SG8-5; genus UBA147. Next base: position 816 of record JAUSPR010000141.1, on the reverse strand, counting down.
CAAGCCCCTGTTCACTGAGCATTATTCCAAATACCCCCCACGGCATAGCGAGAATGTTTTCACCACTCTTATCAACTGGAGCCATTTTGTCCAGCCCTATTTTCTGATAAAGGGTGAAAATCTCATGATCATGACAAAGCCAGACACTCAGCCAAGGTTCAGACCCCCTTCCGGACCACGAAATCCGGAGTTGACGAAACGTCTTGTGGAACTTGCTGCCGAAACTGGTTCGGAGTATGTTCTGGTATTGATAGACAATGAGACAAGAGAATGGCTTTCAGGAATTTTTCCTGGAGCCAGTTTCATAAAGCATCCAGACTATTTTGATTATATTTACTTGGCTTCAGACCTGGCCAATCTGGAAGGAAAAAATTATCTTAAAATTCGAAATAAACTTAACAAATTCAACCGCCAGTTCAAGTATGAGGTAGAACCCATGTGCCACCAAAACATAGAGGAAGTGAGAGAATACCTCCAGCGCTGGTGCCTGTGGAAGGACTGCGAATCCGACCCCCTTCTCGATAACGAACGTACTGCCATCATGTACACCGTTGAGCATTGCTTCGAGCTTGACCTCTGCGGTCTGGCTATCCGTATCAACGGCGAGATACAGGCCGTCACCATGTTCGAGTCCGTCTGCCCTGATTCGGCCGTGATTCATTTCGAGAAGGCCATGTCAAGCTTCGAGGGCCTCTATCAGGCGATAAACAACGAGAGCGCGAAGCTCCTTGCCCAGGAACACATATACATAAACCGTCAATCCGACCTGGGCATCGAGGGACTGAGGACCGCCAAGCAGCGCTATCATCCCACAAT
>JAUSPR010000140.1 GCA_030655715.1 Thermoplasmata archaeon | reverse complement strand
GTAACATCTCTTTCTCTCGCTTTGTGAGAGAAAATCCAGATATTTCTCAACATCCGGATGAAAAAAAACAGAATAGCTCATTCTAATCCTCTGGATTTGCCGTATTCCTCAAGAGAAACGTGCTTATCTCTATCTCTCGTCGCTTTTTCGTGCAGGTAAGAGGAGAAATCGTCGAATTTCTCGCGCAATATTTCTCGAACAAACTCTCCTTTAGACACATAGTCTCCCCGTTCTACAAGCGCATCCAACTCTTCATGCTGGCTTTCGGTTATTCTCACGTTCAGTGTTTTCGTTGTTGCCATAGTAATCACTTGTATTACAGATGTAACACACTATATAAAATACTTACGGTCACCGATTGTTGATTCCCCACACCCCCAAAAGCACTTTCCCCCTTCTTCCGCAATTACCGAACACAAATTCGAGTCGTCCGAAAAAACCGGACACCTGAAATTGCCGAAGGCCATAAATCTCATGTGCCAGACCTAAAAGGTTCGCCCCGGACACCAGCCAACCCCACCATGCCCCGCCTGTCAGGGCGGGGTTGGTTTAAATCGGCACACAACCCGGCTCCGGGGCTACGACGCCCCTCCGTTCCAAATGCCCAGAGGCTTTGGATATCGATAAAAGCACCCAGCCTGCCCTCCTAACCGAAGTTCGGATACCGATAAATTCCCCGAACAACACCCGTACATGTACACTACCTGTCCTGATATCGGATATATACCCTGGTGCCATATTTTGGATTGTGATAACATGGCAAACCAATTGACCAACGGACTCCTGGCAGGCGCCGCAATGGCGATGACGAACCTCATAATCGGAATCGAACCGATATCATGGAATGTTTTCCTGGCAGGCATGACAGCAATGCTTCTTAACCTGGATTCTGGAGATTCCAGAGTTTCAGGCGGTACACCGTTAGGCCACTCCCTGGGAAGCGCCGCAATCATAGTTTACGTGGCCGGTATCGCAGCTTCCTGTGCGATATCATTCATGGGCATCGATATTGCTTCGGCAGTTCTGGTTGTCTTCGCAATCGGAACCGGTGCAGTATCCCATCTGATTTCCGAGCTGGCAACCGGCGGCAGGATTTTCACTGTCCCCGGCAACCTCAAACTCAATACATGGTTTGTGAGATGCAACTCAGGTTCCAAGAAATTCTGGGATGCCTGGGGAAGGTTCTCCTTGAGGGGAAAGGCACTGGGGGACGTACACCTTAACACAATGTCCATTGTGATGGTACTGGTGAGCATTGGAATTCAGTGAACTTCCAGCCTGGCTAGAAACACCAGTCCCTTCAAGAGTTGGTAAAAACGTGATAGACCGCCATGTACCGTACATGATATGGCACATGAAATCAAAGTTAACTGGCTTTGATAACTTAGGTGCATGGCCTACATCTGTAAACTTCCAGCCTGGCTAGAAACACCAGTCCCTTCAAGGGCTGGTAGTTTACTGCACATATGCCGAGAATGCTCAGTCCTTCAGGGCTGAGATGAATCGGCAGGAGCAGCCGTCGATCCACCGTTGCATACCGTGAATACACCAGCATCGAAAATCGAAGCTATCCTGCTTCGATAAATCAGGTATGCAACTGCCATATGGTAAACTTCCAGCCTGGCTAGAAACACCAGTCCCTTCAAGGGCTGGTAGTTTACATTAATTCCGAAAGTATTATATATTGAATTAGAATATAAATGCCACAATGAGAGTAAGCGTAGTTGTCATCACGAGAAATGCGGGCATATTCATGCGCGACTGCCTTGACAGTCTGGTTTACCAGTCCACAAAGCCGTACGAAGTTTTGGTGGTGGATGCCAATAGCACTGACATGACCCAGGAAATCACCAAGGAGTATTGCGCGAAAGTTCCGTTCGTGAAATTGCTGGTCCATCCCGGGACGCGCGGCGAAGGCCGGAACTTCGGCGTGGAAAAGGCAACAGGCGAGATTGTGGCATTCATTGACGCGGATGCCATCGCCCACGCGCTCTGGGTCGAGGAACTCGCAAAGGCAATGGAGAACGCGGACGTTGTCGCGGGCAGGGAAGTGCGCCTCGGTTATCACGGCTTTACCTCGCTAAAACGTGTGGGAATGCTGTTCAACGGCGTGGACATAACCTACCCGAGCGTTAACCTGGCTTACAGAAAAACGGGTTTCCAAGCAATTGAGGGCTTTGACCCCTGGTTCAAGGAAGCGGAGGAAGTGGATTTGAACTACCGGGCAGTGGAGGCCGGTTACCGCCTGGTCTATCACCCCACGGCAATCGTATATCACAATGCCCGTTCGAGTTTTTCCGGCTTCTTCAAGCAATCCTTCTGGTATGGTTTCGGCAGGAAGGAGCTGACTCTCAGACACGGCAATCTATGGACCTCCTACAGCCCTCTGGAAATGGTCAAAGTCTCCAAGGAAGAAAATATCTGGAAATTGCTCAGATTGCTTTTCTCATTCTTCGGATACCTGTTCTGCAAGGTAATGGGGAAAAAGGAAACTGCCAAGGAAAGGCTGAGAAAGTCGAAGGCCAGTGAGCGTTAGCTCCATCCAAACCCTTCTGGATTTGGAACGTTTTTTATCGGTATCCAAGGTCCTTTTATCGGCATCCAAATTTATTCGGCATCCGAAGTCCTGCTGGACATTCGGAGACGGTTGGACGTGCTTGGGATTGGGGCATGGTAGTGGAGGTTGCATTCAACTTTTGACAGTTAGATTCCTGGGTTTGGCCTTCCCGCCAAGCCCCTGCGCTTTTCTTATTCCAAAGTACAGAATAAACGCTACACCGCCCATCCCCGCTGCAAAATACATCGGTGCCAGCATGTCTCCCGTGACCTGGACGATTGCTCCGCCGACCAGCGCGCCGACGATCGCCGACATCTGTAAAATTGAGTTCAAGAACCCTGTGGCTGTTGCCCGTTCCTTGTTATGCGCCATCATGAATTTGATCGAGCCGACATATATCAGCGACCAGGATACTGCCAGAAGTATCTGTGTGGGCATTAGTTCCCAGATTGTGCTGCACATCGGGAAAAGCAGGAATGTCACTATACTCGCCATAATGCCCCAGGATATTAGTATCTCGCTGCGGCTCTTGAGATGTTGCATGACTATGAACTGGGTGAAGGAATTTATCGCGTACATGATTCCGATCCACAGGAATAGCGCGTTTCCCGAGCCATCCAGACCGCGTATGAACATGGGATACATGACCCATATCGCACAGGCCCCGGTATGCCGCACCAGCACCGGTAAATAGACTGAAAGATTCTTCTTGATAACCTTAACTGGAAAGAGAGGCACTGCCATTTTCACGTCCCCCCTGAACGGCATCTTGAGTGCAATGGGTATGGTCAAGAACATGAGCAATGTGCTGAACAGGAACGGTTCTCTAATCGAAAACATTGTGGCAATGATGCCTGCAATTAAGGTTCCAAAACCCCAGCCTCCCGAGCCCCAGGCCAGGAACTTGCTCATGCGTTTCTTGTTCTCATAGGCATAGGCCAGCAATGCTGCGGGATATATTCCCGCGCAGAAACCGAGCAGCACCCTGGTGACCAGAAGCATGATGGCGTCATGGGCGAAGTACTGGAGCATGCAAGTTACCGAAGAAAGGATAAGCCCGGAAATGAGGAATATTCTCCGACCGTGAATGTCGGAAAGCCTGCCGAAAATATATGATGCCAGCATATTTGCCATGCTGTAGGCAGCCACTATTATGCCAATTTCCGCGGGACTGGCTCCGAGTTCTTCTGCGAACAGTGGTACAAGCAACAGCGAGGAGAACAGCGCGGCATTTGACAGGAAGTTTAAGGATTCTGCCTTCATTGGGTCGGGAATGCTCTTTGATATTTAATGACTGAACCCTGGAAATATTCGCTGGCGGCATCTATTATCTGCAATCTATTACTCATAATTAATAGCTGGCGTAAGTATTCAGTGAAATGAAGTTGTGATAGAGATTGACGATTGTAGATAAGGCACATTTGCCCCCCTTATGTTCCAATCATCTTGAATGTCTTTCGGACACATAACCTTTACCCTCCTAACACCTCATCTTGAGATAACA
>JAUSPR010000217.1 GCA_030655715.1 Thermoplasmata archaeon | reverse complement strand
AACAGGCAGCTCAAGGCCTTAGAATATTCGGACATGAGCATCCGGTTATCAGGTTCAGGGACGAGGTCGGCGCCCAGGTGACAATGCCCTGCTTTCTTCACGACCCGGTTAATAATTTCCTGGTAATGCCTGCATTCAGTCCTCTGGCATCCGGCACTAATGTCATTTCTCCGGAATCAAGTTTCATGAACCCCTGGTTGAAAACACTTGACCTTGGTAATGCCAGGGTCTATGCAATACATGATGAGATAATGGATTTCGGTAAGGTGGGCGACCTACGGAATATGAGAGAAGAAGACCATTTTGAGCGACTGAAAGGTAAAAATAGAGGCAGATGATGTCAAACCCTATTATGTCCAGGCAAACTTTTGATGTGGCAATCATTGGCGGAGGTCCAGCCGGCGGTCATACAGCCAGTCTTATTGCAAAAGCAGGTTACAAGGTCGCGATAATCGAGGAACATCAGACAATCGGGCAACCTGTTCAATGCGCTGGCCTGATAACACCAAGATGCTTTGACATGGTAAGTCATGCCAGACACACAGTTTTGAATGAACTCAAGGGTGCGGAAATTTTCTCTCCATCCAGAACCATAATGAACATCGGAAATGACAAGGTCCAGGCAGTTGCAATCGACCGGGCGAGATTCGACAAAGCCATAATGGACAAGGCGGTTGATTCCGGAGCAACCCTCTTGCAAGGCAATCGAGTTTCAGCAATCCAGATTGGAAAACCATGTGTCATCAGCCTTGGCGAGCAAGTCATAGAATCCAAACTTGTCATTGGCGCGGACGGTGCAAAATCCCAGACCAGGAAATGGCTTGGATTGAGTGAACCCGAATATTTCCTCAATGGAATCGGTGCGGATGTTTCTGGCCTGGACATCGCACAGGACAGGGTGAAGGTATTTTTTGGCAACGGCATCGCACCAAATTTCTTTGCATGGATAATTCCCGCAGGAGAAATATCGCGAGTTGGCCTCTGCGTCAGGGACGGCCAGGGCACTGCAAATGATTATTTCAAGATGTTTTTTGAAAAGGGCAATGCAGCATCTATTCTCAAAGGCGGCAAGATACTGGCCACTCATTCGGGAATTATACCGCTCGGCCCGCTTCAGAAAACGTTTTCGGACCGGGCCATGCTGGTAGGGGATGCGGCCTGTCAGGTAAAGGCAACCAGCGGTGGGGGAATTTACCCGGGACTGGTATGCGCGGGGCATTGTGCGAATACTGCAATCAAAGCCCTGGAAAAGGATATTTTCACTGCTCACCAGCTTTCCGCTTACCAAAAAGCCTGGTCCGCGGATATCGGGGATGAACTGAAGAAGGCCATGATAATGCACAGGATGTTCTCCAGCCTCGGCGACAAGGAATTGGAAGAAATCTTCGGAATGCTGGCCAACGCAGAGATGCTTGACATAATAAATCAAACAGGGGATATAGATTACCCCTCCCGACTGGGCTGGATGCTTCTCAAAAAAGAGCCACGATTTCTCAAATACACAGGCAAGTTTCTCAAGTATGGTTTGATTGATTGGTAAGGGGCAAAAATTCGCTATATTAGATACTGGCCCTAAGGTATAACTAATAAATACCCCCTGCCCCTATTCAATATCGATGAGCATAGATAAACATGTCAAGAGACTCATTGAATTGGGAATCGACCTTGGGACCAAGGACGCGGTAAAGAGTACGCTGGAAGCTCTTGGTGCGGATACCGACTACATTAATGAGATTTATATCTCACTGAAAAATCATCTCAATCAGAAAGCGTTCGCAGCTATACCGCCGAACCAGCGCGCGCTTTTCATCTCTCACTGCCTGAGGAATATATCGGTCTGCAAAGCCGAGATGACAGATATGGGCTATGTCTGCAAGAGATGCGGAAGTTGCGACATCAATCCGATTCTGGATGAAGCGGACCGCCTGGGATACAAGTCATTCATCGTGCCGGGCGGCAGCATGGTTTTCAAGATTGTGGAAAAAGTTAGGCCAAGAGCATGTTTCGGAGTTGCCTGTTATTATGAACTTGAGGAAGCCATTTCCAAACTGTCCAATGTCGGAATTCCCACCAGGTCGGTTCCGCTCAGCAGGACCGGTTGCGTGAACACGAAGGTGGATGTTGAGAGAGTAATCAAGACGTTGAACATTTAAACTACCCGCCCTGTAAACTACCAGCCCCTTAAGTGGCAGGCGTTTGTTGTCGGGGCTGGAAGTTTACATGTGTAGGCCATGCACCTGAGTTATCAAAGCCTGTTAGCTTTGATTTCATATGTTGAGATATGCACGGTGCATGGCGGTCTATCTTTTGATTGTATTCGTGTAATTGGTCAATTCATCTCAGGCGTTCACGCCTGATGCTTTCTTGACCATTATCACTAGATAGCTGGCAATTGTTTTCAGGCTGGAAGTTTAACATATGGCAGTTGCATACCTGAATTATCGAAGCACATGGGCTTCGATTTTCTATGCACATATATTCACGGTATGCAACAGTGGAACGACGACTACCAGCCTTTTTAATGACCAGCAATTGTTTTCAGGCTGGAAGTTATAATAATCAGTTTTGCATATACCCGTTCATATGTCAAGCGAGGCACAGGCATCCGCACCAGGTAGGCTGGTTCTTTTCGGAGAACACGCTGTCAACCTCGGACAACCAGGAGTGGCACTGGCCGTGGATTTCAGGGTCAAATGCACGGCCCAGCTATCCAGCAGATTTACAGTCAACGGGGAGGACCTGGAACAGGCTAAACACCCCAATGTCAGAGGCGCGGTTATTCAAGGCTGGACAGACATGGACAGACCTATTGGGCTAACACTGGATTCTGCTATACCGCCGGAACTCGGGCTCTGCAATGAATCCGCGACAACTGTCGCATGCCTTGGTGCAATTTCCATGCTACATGACCATTTGATATTCGAGCAAGTGGGAAAAGGCGCTTTCGAAGCCAGACGGGACATTGATCAGGGATGTACCCCGCTGGATACATCTTGCATCACACATGGAAGCAGTATTTTCCTGGATTCACAGGAGAGAGATAATCTTCTCTGGAGCATTGATAACGGTCAGAAGAAATGGTATCTTCATGATGTTGAAATTCCTGAAATGAACCTGGTGCTGGGATTTTCCAGTGTACCGCCTCAGGTGGATATGAGAACAAAAATCATGCGATTTCATGAAAGAAACAGCTTTGCACGCGATATTGTCAAGGATATTGGCAAGGTAACCAGGGAAGGTTATGAGGCACTCATGAAAAAGGACCTTGTTCTGGTCGGAGAAATAATGAATAAAAACAACAGATTGCTGGTCAATCTTGGAGCCAGCACACCGGCTTTGGAAAAAATGGTTATGGCTGCCGCAAGGCATTCATATGGTGTGAAAATCACCGGCACTAACGGCAATTGTATCGTGGCATTGGCCAGGAATCCTGAAGAAGTCATAAAAGCAATCGAATCTGCCGGTGGAAAGGCCTTTATTATCCAGTTGGCAAATGAGGGCGTACGGCCAGAAGATTAAATTACCAGCTCGTAAACTACCAGCCCCTAAAGTGGCTGGCGTTTGTTGCCGAGACTGGAAGTTTACAAGTATAGGCCAAGCACCTGATTTATCAAAGCTGATGGCTTTGATTTCATATGCAATAATCTGAACGGTGCTTGGCGACATTTCTTTGCTATATCCATGCCCTTAGTCAATTCATCTCGGGCCTGAAGGCCAGAGGAATCTTGACTGCTTGACACTAAAGTTGCTTGAACATGTTGCCAGAGCAGGAAATTAAATTGTATAGGCCATGCACCTGAATTATCAAAGCCATTATGCTTTGATTTTATATGCCGATTTTTGCACGGTGCACGGCGGCCTATTTCATGCAATAATCCAAAAGCTTTATTTGTCCATCGCGGTATTCAGTGCTGGTAACATGAGCGACATCGAAACAGATCTTGTCAAGGGCGAGGAACTTCTTGCATTATTCGAATACGATAAGGCAAGAAAGAAATTCAACGATATCATAAAAGCCAATCCAAAGAGTGCAAGGGCCTACTTCGGAAAGGCAGAGGCATCGCTGGGTGTGGAAAAAGTTACTGTTGAAGAGATAACGGAACTTTACAAAAAATCCATTGAACTTGAGCCTGATAATGTGTTCTACATCACCTCTCTTGGATCGTTCTGCACTGACGTTGGCAGGTTCAACGATGCCGAGCAGTACTACAACAAGGCCACCGAGATAGACGAAGAGAATGCCAACCTTTATTTTTCAGAGTTCGCTATCGCATATTTCATCAAGGCGCCGATTGCCATGGAAAAGTTCCTGGACGATAATACTCGAAAGATGATAAAGAAGAAATCCCTCACTTACATGCTCAAGGCTCTGAACATGACTCCCGAGGAAGCGAAGGCACTTCTAGATTAATTATAAACTACCAGCCCGTAAACTACCAGCCCCTAAAGAGGCTGGCGTTTGTTGCCAGGGCTGGAAGTTTACAAGTATAGGTCAAGCACCTGATTTATCAAAGCTGATGGCTTTGATTTCATATGCAATAATCTGAAGGGTGCTTGGCGGCATTTTCTTGATGATATACGTGCCCTCGGTCAATTCATCTCAGGCCTAAAGACCTGAGGGTTCTTGACCGCTTGACACTAAAGTGGCTGGCGTTCACGCTTTGAACAGATGCCAGACAATTCGGGGCTGGAAGTTTACTGTTTATGTCGATTCATCTCCGGCTTGAAAGCCAGAGTTTTCTCGACATTTTTACAATAAAAAATCTTCATCTTCGCCATCATCTATGACAAACTTGGCTGGAGAGCAATTAGGACACAATCCAGTCATATTATCAGTACAATCCTCGCATATTATCATGCCGCAACTCGAGCATATCGTCATTGTTGGTTTCCCGCACACATGGCAGATTCCTGCGACCCTCATTTTCTCACGCTCTTAATTCACCCAATGTCGTATCTCTCTCGGCATATGCATTGTGCTTGTGTATAGACTCGAAACTTTCACTTTTTGCTTTTACATGAACATCATCTGGCAGGTTCTTGAATTCCTCAAGTATCTTCCCAAGAACATCGCGCACCACATCCTCCACAAACTTGGGATTGGCATGTGCGCTTATGACCACTTGAGCCTCATCAGCGCGCTTCAATATCTCATAAGTGGGGCTGGAAAGGCAACTTTCAACAATTTTTATGAGTTTGTCTGCTTCCAGTTGCGTGTCCATCGGAACCTCCAGAGAAACAGAAGTAACATTTCTCTGATTATGAGTTATGGATGCGTTGGTATCGTCCTTGCTCACGCCCCTAATTTTTCGGACCTCTTCCATGGCACAGGGGCAGGCAGTCATGCCTATCACTTCCACACCTATGCACTTCTTGGTTGGGCCGCCTTTTATTGAACTGGCTGATGCCTTGAGAGTATAGCTTTCCAAACTCGAGGTCCCATTGCCAAGGCTGCGCTCCAGGAAGTAGTCAGCAGACATTCTGACCTCGGAATATTTCGCGTACTCATGGCGGAGAAGCAATTCCTGACATATCATGGCACCCAGGTCCTCCAGGCCGGAAACTTGTTTTCGAACGGTTTCGTCAATCACCCTGGAGAGTACCTCGAGATTCCTTGACATGTGAGAGCCCTTCAACTCGGCTGGCAAATCTACAAAAAGGTCGAAGGTGACTATCAACGTTACATCCTTGCCTGGCCTTCTGACCATAACTGGTTTTTTGACATTGCGAACCCCGACACGGGATAGCTTGAAACTTCCTTTCATTACCTGGTTCTGTACATCGCTCATGGTTCCAATGCAAGATTGGGGGGGTTCATTTAAAACTTATCCAAGATTGTTCATTCATTAATCGTCTCGTAAGTATTCAGTGAAATGAAGTTGCGATAGAGATTGACGATTGTAGATAAGGCACATTTGCCCCCCTTATG
>JAUSPR010000139.1 GCA_030655715.1 Thermoplasmata archaeon | reverse complement strand
TGTTATCTCAAGATGAGGTGTTAGGAGGGTAAAGGTTATGTGTCCGAAAGACATTCAAGATGATTGGAACATAAGGGGGGCAAATGTGCCTTATCTACAATCGTCAATCTCTATCACAACTTCATTTCACTGAATACTTACTGGAGATTACTTACCCTATATTGCGCTGATGGGTATACCCACAACAAGATGCTTATATACACCATCAACCATGTAATTACAGATTATAACGTGTGATTAAGGGTGTGTCCATGGATGGAAAAGGTTTTATTGGCAATATTGAGGAGAATCTGGTACCCATCTCTCCGATAATCAGTTTTGCGATAAAAAAGCAACTGGCTGAAATTGGAACCACTGTTGAAGATTTGAATCCCAAAGAGGCCATGTGCTTCATAGATAACATGACCGATGCTCTCGAACTTTTCCTTGGCAAAACCGAGGCTAGCAAGAAGAGGAAATTGATGTTGAGCCTTCTTAGAAAATACGCGCCTGAATATTTCGAGGAGCGCTCACTTATTTGAGTTGATTTAAATGATAATCATAATCGTGGGAATGCCTGGTTCTGGGAAGGACATTTTCGTTCAGTCCGCCAGAAAATTGGGTTTCACGCATATTGCCATGGGTGATGTGGTCAGAACCTTTGCGGCAATGTCCAATTCAGAATCTGATGATTCATCAATAGGCGGTTTTGCCAGTTCTGAACGTCAGAAACACGGTGTAGCGGTATGGGCTGAAAGAACCATTGCCAGGATGCCCTCGGGAAACGTTATAATTGATGGTTCACGCAGTCTGGACGAAATAGACTTGTTCAGGAAAAAACTGGGTCAGAGCCTTTTAATTGTTGCAATTACTGCACCGGCCGAGGAGCGGTTCAGGCGCCTTGGGCTCAGAGGGAGAGACGACGCACCCCAAACTATTGATGATCTCAAACGCAGGGACGAGCGGGAACTTTCATGGGGCATAGGCAAGGCTATCGGAAGCGCTGACATGACCCTGGTCAATGATGTTAGCCTAGACGGGTTCAAAATCAAGTGCCTGGCATTGCTTGAAACGCAGCTTGAAACACACGGGAAAAGTATATAACGAAGTCCGTGGTTGCACCTTGTCCCATAGAAGACAAGTCACTATTGTCTAATATGGATAAAAGCAGGGAAGCCAGGTCATTATGACCCGGAAATTTACAGGAGTGAGTGAGATGACGAGACAGAGCGTTCAGGAAATCAAGGCAAAGGACATAATGGCACGCAACCTAATCACCGTGGAGCCGGATGAAGAAGTATCTTCTGCACTGGGTAAGATGCAACAGCATGACATTAATGAACTTCCAGTGATTTCTGCCAAGGGTAAGATCGTTGGTCTTGTGAATTATGAAACGCTTCTGAAAAAGAGGAGCATTCCGATGAGCACGAAGGTCGAGAATGTCATGACCTTTCCACCACGCGTCAGCGAGGACCATACCGTCATGGAGATTGCCGAGACAATGCTTTCATCCGGGTACAGGGCCGTGCCAGTTACAGACAAGGAATACATCGTGGGCATAATTTCAAGAACCGATCTTGTAGGCATTATTCCAGAGTTAAAGATTCTCAAGGGCATAGAGGTACATGAAGTCATGACCGCCTCACCGCATTTCATCGGCGATAAGGACGCTGTGGACCAGGCAAGGAGCCTCATGTACAGATTGGATGTCAGAGCCCTACCTGTCATCAATGAGAAAAACGAACTTGTTGGAGTGGTGGGTCTGAAGGACCTGGCCAAGATAACATCCCATGAAAAGAACCGCCAGACAAGGGGCGATACCCAGGGCGGCAAGACATCATCCCGCAAGATTGATGTCAAGAGCATTATGAAATTCCCTGCCATCACGATAGACAAGGGCTCTCTGATTGCAGATGCAGTCAAACTGATGAACAAGAACAAGATCTCCACAATTATCGTGACCGAGAAAGGTTTGCCAGTCGGAATCGTCACACAGTATGACCTGATTGAACTTATTGCTAGTTTCAAGAGCGAGGAGCAGGTATTCGTTCAGATTTCAGGACTTCATGAAGCAGAGCCAGAAGCTTATGACATGATGTACGAGCTCATACAGAAATCAGTAAAGAGAATGGCAAAGTTCGTCACACCAAAGGTATTCTCAATCCATGTTACCAGGCAAGATGCTGGTAGCGAACACAATGCAGGAAATATCACAATTCGCGGAAGAATGACAACCGAGCATGAGATGTACCATATCACGACAGTGGAATGGGACCTCGCGCTGGCTTTAAGTTCGATGCTCTCCCAGATGGAGAAAAACATGCGCAAGGACAAGGAAAAGAGCAAGAAAAAAAATAATTAAAGTCCACACTATTGAAGCATCACAGCCACCCGGGACTGGCCAATGATACATTCTGTCTTGTCCATAACCTTGACGAGTTTCTTTTTCTGGCCAGGTTCGACACCTGAAAGAAAACACAATTCGTAATGTTGGCACCCTCTGTGCCTGCATTTCGGAATCTCATAGGCAATTGTCGAGCCCTCAATGGCGATTTTTTTTAATATAACGCCTTTTCTCGGGACTGCCTCGACCTGGACCACAACGACGCCGTCCTCGTGAATCGGACATTTGTGGGTAACATTCCTTGTACCGACAACACGGTACTTGGTGCCCTTTTCGAGGTGGAAGCAGATATTCTTGACCTTACATTCCTTGCAGTCTGAGTTTGGGCCAAAAAAGATAAATTCAAATCCTGGCGTGGCCATTTTTTTCCCGATAACAGTTAGCATGACCATCAGATGACCTCTGTCTCTTCAGCCAGCTTTTCTGCGTTTTCAACGGTGAGACCTTCATGGCCAAGAATTGTGTATCTTTCTGGCTTTATCTCGTGGGCCTTGACCAGTGCCTGGATGACCTCTTCCCTGGTTATCTCCAGGTTTTGTATGCCGGTGGGCGCGCCAATCGTCTTGAGCGCGTCCCTGATGCTTTCCCATTTGCCATCGTGCAGTGACATCATCATGATAGCGCCGATACCGCATTGCTCGCCGTGTAACGCTGGCTTTTTAGCAATTCTGTCCAGTGCATGGGAGAACTTGTGCTCCGAACCGCTTGCTGGCCTGGATGTCCCGGCAATGCTCATTGCCACGCCTGATGAAACAAGTGCTTTCACGACCTGCCAGGCACTGTCCTCCAGACCCGGCTTTATCTGGTCCGCATTCTTGATGAGCATGTCCGCAGTTATTTCTGATAGTGTTCCGGCATAGGAGGAATATTCCTCGTTCCTCAGCTTGCTGGCCAGTTTCCAATCCAGTACCGCGGTTTTATTGGAAATTATGTCGCCGCATCCTGCAGCCAGGAGCCTGAATGGGGACTTGGCAATAATCTCGGTGTCCGCAAAAACCGCAAGCGGTGTCTGCGCCTCCAGCGATTCCTTAACACCGTTAACCAGTACGGACGCTCTTGAGGACACTATTCCATCATGGGACGCGGCCGTGGGAACGCTGATGAACGGCATCTTGACATTGAACGAGGCACATTTCGCCACGTCTATTGGCCTGCCGCCTCCGATTCCGGCAAGGAAAGCATCGCCCATCTCCTT
>JAUSPR010000207.1 GCA_030655715.1 Thermoplasmata archaeon | reverse complement strand
CAAGGCATTGATAGAGGAACGATTCGATGAGTTCATAATCAAGGCAAAGGCGTACAACTCAAAGCAGCTTGATTTCCTTCTAAGTCTCAAGAAGGTGTTTGCTGACAAGAAGCACCTGCAAATGCCAGACTTCGGTCACGAGCCAATCTCGGACTGGAACCCTCTAGACATATTCACTCTGACCGAGATTGAGGAAATAGTCGAGAAATCCCATGATATTATAGTTGGATAATTATGTCTACTTTGGTAGACGCAAAAGTAGTTAAATAGGCTGAACATTGTAGTGTTCGATGGAATACGTAACAATCTCCGCTAAGGTCTCTCGTGTCGAGCTGACCGAGCTGAAAGCCTACTGCGATAAGAGGAACATCACGACCTCAACGCTTCTTCGGAACCTGCTCAGGAAAGAACTGGATTCGCCGTTGCCTGCCAATCTCTCCGGTAGAAACCAAATAATCTACAATGCGAAGGGCGACAATTTCACTTGGCAAATTGTTCTGGACAACGATGATGTCATCAAGGTCATGGACGATGTTCCGACTGAGTATGTCCAGAATTTGAAAGATGCCATTGATTCTGCTCTGAAAAAGCGTGATGAAACCACGAGAAGAACGAAGAAATGCTCAGTCCCGGTGCCGAGCGAGATTGTGAGGGGTGAAAAGAAATGATTTCTCGATTTGGAATAATTTCACTGACCCCCTTAACGGATTTATATATGCTGAACGAGATGCGGGGAGATACAGGAGATATCTGGGATGAATCTTGTTGAATCCGAAACCGTGGAATTGAAAAAATCTACTTCACAATTGAAGAAAGCCATAATCTCCATTGCATCTATGCTGAACAAGCACCAGGGCGGGGAAGTGTATTTCGGCATCAGGGAAGATGGGAAGATACTCGGCCAGTTGGTGAGCGAAAAGACAATCAGAGACATATCCCAAGCGATTTCTCAGCACATAGAACCGAAGATATATCCAACCATAGAAAAAGTGATTCTGGAAAGTCGGGATTGCATAATCATCAAATTCAGCGGAACAGACATGCCATATTATGCTTACGGGAGGGCATACATGAGAGTGGGTGATGAAGACAGAACCTTAAGTCCCAAAGAGCTGGAGAATCTGATACTTAGAAAAAATAAAGATGGATTGAGATGGGATACCCAACCATGTAAAAAAGCCAGCTTTGATGATATCAGCCAGACTAAATTAAAGAGGTTTCTGAAAGCCTCCGGTTTAAAATATGACACAATCGAGAACTCTCTCGAAAAACTCCAACTGGTCTCAGATGGCAAACAGCTCAACGCTACCGTGATATTGTTCGGCAAGAAACCGCAATCTTTCTTTCCCAATGCAAGGCTCAGGTGTGCGGTCTTCGGCACCACAAACACCTCATTCACCATCGACATGCAGGATTTCGAGGGCGATTTATTTTACCTGATAGAAAAAGCAGAGGAGTATATTCTGAAAAACATTCATATCGGAATGAAGCTGGACGGCCTGCGGAGGGTTGATGTGCCCGAGATAAGCAGGGACGCTTTCAGGGAAGTGATAATCAACGCGTTCTGCCACAGGGATTATCATGAATACGATTCAGTAAATATTGCAATTTTCAAGGACCGGGTTGAGATTAGGAGTCCGGGCTTGCTTTATGGAGACCTCACAATAGAACAGATAAGGAGAGAAATGGTTTCGGAGAGGAGAAATGAGTTGATTGCCGAATTATTCCACAGAGTTCATATCATAGAAAAATGGGGGAGGGGTATCAGCCTCATTCTCTCCAAGGAGCCAGATGCAGAATTTAAAGAGGTCGGGACTCATTTTATCACGATTCTTAAGAGAAAATACCCGGATATGCGGGAGGACAAGTTGGGTGAAAAGTTGGGTGAAAAGTTGGGTGAAAACCAAAAGAATATTCTTGAACTCATGAACAATAACCCGTATATCACCATCCCCCAAATCGCCCAGGCCATTGGCATCAGCACGACCTCAGTCGAGAACAACATAGCCAAACTCAAGATGAAAGGCATCCTGAAACGGGTCGGCCCGGCGAAGGGCGGACACTGGGTGGTGGCGGATTGAGCGATTGTCGATTTATTGATTGTCGATTGGGGGATTGCGACGATTGTCGATTTGGTAATTGTCGACTGGATGATTGTCTGGATATGAGCATCAATCTGCAATTTAAAATCTGCAATTATCTGGGGGGCTGAATTGATGAGGGAACTGCCGGAGGGGTGGGCGTGGAAGACACTTTCAGATGTCTTATCTACTCTTGAAAACGGAAATCGACCCAAAGGTGGAATAAAAGACATTGAAGAGGGAATTCCCAGCATCGGAGGGGAACACATCTCACCGTTCGGAGGATTCAAGTTTGACAAGGTCAAATTGATACCAGAAGATTTTTATGATTCAATGAAACGAGGTAAATTAAATCTATGGGATGTATTGGTAGTAAAAGATGGGGCTACCACAGGAAAGGTTTCTATTGTTAAGAATGATTTTCCATTCAGCAAAGCAGCTGTGAACGAACACGTATTCCTCTTACGGGGGATTCCAGATGTGCTTGACCAACATTATTTGTTTTTTCATATGTTCTCCCCATCTGGACAAAGTCAAGTTTTGAAAACCTTTCACGGTGCAGCTATTGGCGGTATCAACACCCAGTTCATCAAAAATTATCATATTCCACTCCCCCCTCTCCCCACCCAGCGCCGCATCGTCGCCATCCTGGAGAAAGCCGAGCAGGTCAAGAACTGGCACAGTGAGCAGAGCCGGCTCCTGGACGATTATCTCAAGAGCGTGTTTTTGGAGATGTTCGGGGACCCCATGCAGAATGAAATGAATTGGAAAATTGAAACCGTTGGTAACTTATCAGAATCTCGATTAGGAAAAATGTTGGATAAGAAACAGATAATTGGCAATAATCTTAAATTCTATTTGGGTAATTCAAATGTAAAATGGTTTGATTTCGATTTGAATGATTTGCTTGAAATGGATTTTTCTCAGGAAGAACAGGATAAATTTGAATTGAAAAATGGCGATGTTTTAATTTGTGAAGGAGGTGATATTGGTCGTTCCGCAATATGGCAATCTCAATTATCTGACTGTTATTATCAAAAGGCTCTACACCGTCTTCGTGCTGATGAGCAAAAACTTAATCCATATTATTTTGTCCATTTGATGTTTTTCTACTCTAAATTTGGTGGCTTTAAGGATTATGCGACACAATCCACAATCGCTCATTTAACCGGGTTCAAGTTAAAGAAAATGCCAATTCCAGTCCCACCAATCGACCTCCAATCCAAGTTCGCCGCCATCGTCCAGCATACCGAGAAGGTCAAGGCACAGCACGAGAAATCTGCAAAGCAGGCAGATGACCTGTTCAATGCGCTGATGCAGAAGGCGTTCACGGGGGAGCTGGTAGCGTGAACGATTGTCGATTGGTTAATTGTAGACTGGATAATTGTTCGATTATAAGCGTCAATCTAAAATCTACAATAATTCGAGCCGGTCAGGAGGGGAGAAGAATGAAAGTTCTGCCGAGTAAGTGGAGCGTACCATGACAAACAAGGGTAAAAAAAATTCGGATGTCAAAATCGAAAGCCCGGAATATGCTCGACTCATTACTGAAATCGGGAACATGTTGGATGACGCGCGAAGGAATGTCCTGAGGGCGGTGAACGCGCAACTCACTTCCACATATTGGCATATCGGGAGACGAATAGTCGAGTTCGAACAGTCCGGCAAGGCCAGGGCGAAATATGGCGAGTCCTTGCTGTCCAATCTTAGCACAGACCTTACAGCGAAGTATGACCGAGGATTCAATGAGAGGAACCTCAGGTATATGCGCCAGTTTTACCAGACATACAAGAATCGGAACACGCTGTGTTCCAAATCCAGAAAACGGAACGCGATTGAAATGAAGGGCGGTTGGAACGATTGTCGATTGGTTAATTGTAGACTGGATAATTGTTCGATTATAAGCGTCAATCTAAAATCTACAATTACCAAATCTACAATAATTATAATTGGATGTGGTGAACCATGACAACCGAAAAAACCGCTTATCTGATCAAGAAATTGAAAAGATACGATACTGAAGCAGGCTACCGGATGGCCCTTAAAGAGATGAATCTGAAGATGGAAAAGACCGTGAAGGGTCTTCTGGAAGCTGGCGAAGACGCACTGGACGAGCTTCATGAACTGTTGCTCGATGTTGAAACCTGGAGCTGCTATTATTCCCTCAAGATAATACGCGGGATAGGAAGCGAGAGGTCCATACCCTTTCTGATGTGTTTCCTGATAGATAATGAAGATAGCGCCTATTATGAAGGCAATGAAGAAGCCATGTACGCACTCACGGATATGGGTGGACCCGCTGTGGAACCTCTCTTGTATGAGATCAAATCCGCATTCAGGCGAGAGGAGTTCTACATCTACCTGGTATGTGCTTTGACCCGCATAGTTGATGACCGGGTATATGATTTCATCAGGTACACGCTGGAGGATTATCTAGCAAAACCGGATAAATACATTGAGTGGTTTGACATCGTCCCGTTTATGTTTGACCTTAGCAAGCACGGAAGAAATGAAACAACGGTTCCGCTTCTCAGGGCAATTCTTGTGATGGACCACCTAGGTGAACACGAGAAGGTGGAGATTCGGGACACCATAATGATTATCGAGGATCCAGAAGGGTGGAAGGAGTCGCTGAACAGAAATGCGGAAAGTATGAAGGCATTTTTTGAAAAGTTTAAGGTCGAGCCGGCCGTGGAGAATGGACTAGTGCATAAACGGACCGTGAAGGTTGGAAAGGATCAACCCTGCCCGTGTGGCTCTGGAAAGAAAACCAAAAAATGCTGCCGGAAAAAATTCAGTGAAACATGAGGAAAATAAGATGTATTGTAGATTGTGGGATTTTAGATTGTCGATTGACGTTAAGCATATTGTCGGCAACAATCTACAATTACCAAATCTACAATTTAGGAGGAAAATAAAATGTTAGATGCAGAATTGAAATCAAAAATCAACCAGCTATGGGACAAATTCTGGAGCGGAGGAATTGCGAACCCTCTGAACGCTATAGAGCAGATGTCATACCTGCTGTTCATGAGGCGGCTGGAGGACGAGGATGTCAAAGGACAGCAGAACTCGAAGCTGACAGGGGAGAAGCACGTTTCCATTTTCAAGGACAAAGAGGATTGCAAATGGTCATACTGGACCAAACTGCCAGCCGACAAGATTCTCGACCACATGAACAAAGAGATTTTCCCATTTCTGAAAGACCTGGGAGAGGTGGATTCGCTGTATCAGGAGTACATGAAGGATGCTACTTTCATTATCCCGACACCGAGCCTTCTCATTGAGGCGACCAAGATAATCAATGAAATGCACATCAAAGAGCAGAACCAGGACACGCAGGGCGATATCTATGAGTACCTGCTAATGGAGCTGACCACTTCTGGTAAAAACGGGCAATTCAGGACTCCAAGGCACATTATCAGGATGATGGTAGAGCTGACCGACCCCAAGTTCGGAAACCGCATCTGCGACCCAGCTTGCGGAACTGCTGGATTCCTTGTTCATGCCTACGAGCATATACTGAAAGCGAATACCTCGCCTGAACTCATCAAGGTGGATCCAGATG
>JAUSPR010000205.1 GCA_030655715.1 Thermoplasmata archaeon | reverse complement strand
CGCATTCACCAATTGCTTTTACATTGCTAGAAATTTTATGGTGCTGGATTTAGCGATAGATTGTCACCGCACCATCGTCGAATGCGCCATTCTAACATGCCATGAATTGCATTCAACATATGCTTTAAAAGTTCCAGGCTTCGGCATCCGAACGCGGTTCGGAACGAAGGATTCTTTGGGACTTCCCACCCCCCATTTATATACCGCCAACACAATTATCAACTTGAGGTCGGAAAATGAGAAACTCCAATTTAAAATATCTGGGTGCTGTGTTCGGCATAGTGGGAATAATCGGAACCAGTGGAACCCTCTTATCCTATGTCTGGAGCACCCGTTCTGTCCAGTATGTGAATTTCAATGATTATGTCCCATCACTAACCATATTCGGGATAATTGCGCTGGTTGGAATTCTAATGTACATATTCATTGACGAATAATATCGGAATCCAAAGTCCTTTTGGACATTTGAATTTACTGGGGAATGGGGAGTAGGGAATCGAACGGGTTTGCCGACCTTTTTCGGCATCCAGAGTCCAAATGGACATTTGGACCTAACCGTTCCCTATTCCCGATTCCCTATTCCCGATTATACCTATGCCCAGTCTTGACCAGATTGTCCTTCACCCTGCCCAAGTGCGTCCCGTCCAGCAGGTATAATTCCGCTTTCCTGATATCTGCCAAATCATGCCTTAGCACCGTGCCAATCTTCCTCTGCCCCAGGTCATTGACATGGCTCCCCCCGCAGAGGTCGTTGAATGTTGGAATCATGACGAAGCCTTCACCAAGGGTCTCATACTTCTTCGAGGCTTTTGAAAATGTCCATTTTCCCTTCACCCAGCATCTTTCCGTACTTCTCGTCTCAACGCCATCGATAAAGGCAACTTGGGGATGCACATGTCCCATCAGCACGGTGCGCGAGGCCATAACCTCCTCCGAGGGCCAGCAATGGCCGTGCCATATTCCGTAATCCCCAAGGACGAAGCCCTTGCTGGAATGGAGCTTTACATCCATTGGAAGGTAATTCGATATCCCGCCATCATGGTTGCCTGGCACAAGATGGATTTCCTCGACATGCTCGAACAGCCGTTCCATTAGAAGGGGGATTTCTCTTTCCTCGCGAAAGCTGGACACCGGAATATTATGCTTTAGGTCTCCAGCGAAAATCAATGTTTTCGCGCGGGTTTTTTTCAGGATTTTGATTAGCCTGTCCTCAAGCTCTCGTGTTTTGCCGGGTATCTTGGCGCCGGCCAGGAATATCTCGTGCTCTATGCCGATATGAAGGTCTGCGACGAAGAGGGTTTTGATGTCCTTTGCGAAGAGTGCTGGCTCGTTGTGAATCGGGTCTAGGCTCATTGCTTCGGGAACGTTGCCGACTAATAAAATCTAATCCCTTGCTTCCTGGAGAAGTTTCTCAATCCTTGCCCACATCAAAGCATCGAATTCCTCGTATAGCACCTTATTGAACTTTTCAGTGTAAAACCTGTCGATTTCCTTCATGTTCTTCCAGTTTATCATGAGACCTTTTTCAAGGTCGCTGGCAGTCGGTTCAAGCATGGTGATTGTTTTCCAGTTTTCAAGTTCTTCCATGGTAAGGATTGTCTCGTATTTTCTATAGTCCCAGATGTTCTTCCCTGCCAATCCGTACTTGAACTGAATTAGCTGTTTGAACATCCACTTCACGTTCTCGAATCCCTCGGCCCTTTCCCCTTTGCGGAATTTCATGATGGCATATATGAAGTCGGTGCGCAGGTAAAGCAGCATTTTAATCAGTTCTTCTGTCGAAAGTTCCTCCACCTCGGGCATTTCCATGGACCTGGCCTTGATGTCGGAAAGAGTGCCGTCATCTTTTAGAATTATCATGCTGGAGAAGTAATGCTTGGGCTTTAAGGTGTCAGGATTGAACCTGAACCAATCCACATGGACCAGGTCCTTTGTCAGGCAGAACCAGTATGTGTCCTTCTTGTCCAACTCATAATAATCTCCGATGATGAAATCGGAAAGTGATTTTGCAATTTCCGGCAGCTCATTTTTTATCTCATCTTCATGTTCTTTTTTGTGCAAAAGGAGGATATCAAAGTCGGAATAAGGAGTAAAATCTCCTGTCGCAACGGAACCGACCAAGGCCATGCCAGTGAACCGTTCATCGTCCATGAATGGACTTGTCACGGTATCGATAAGTGCATCATATTTTTCGATTCCTGTATGATTGTCTACCATGAAATTTCCTTACCTTCTCCAATCGTAAACAACAAAACATAAGATTTCAACTTTTCGCTCCAATCCAAAACCTTATCAAATCCGGGTGTTTCTCCTCTCACATGGCACCACAAGTACTCATCATCATGGGAAGCAAGTCCGACCTTCCAGTAGGCCAGAAGGCCCTGGATACCCTCAGGGAACTGGGGATTAGTTGCGAGATTAAAGTGGCATCGGCCCACCGCACCCCGAAGCTGGTTGCAGAGTTGGTGGAGAACAGCGATGCAAGTGTTTTCATTGCCATTGCCGGTCTCGCAGCAGCATTGCCAGGTGCAATCGCAGCCCACACCATAAGACCGGTAATCGGTGTTCCCGTTTCCGGCAAAGTCAACCTTGATTCTGTACTATCAATTGTCCAGATGCCTCCGGGAATTCCTGTGGCCGCAGTAGGCCTGGACCGGGGTGAGAACGCCGGATTGCTGGCAGCGCAGATAATCGCGGTTGCCGACAAGGATGTGGAGAAAAAACTTCTTGAGCACCGAAAGGAACAGGAGAAAAAGGTGCATGCAGATTCCTCCAGCCTCCAGGGGGCATGAGCTTGTTCGACCCAGAGGCGTTCACAAATGAATCCATTGCCTGGCTGAAGGAGCAGATAAAGGGTAAAGCCATCATTGCCTGTTCAGGTGGAGTGGACAGCATTGTCGCGACCGTGCTTGTCAGCCGGGCAATCGGCGACCAACTTCTCGCGGTCCATGTGGACACTGGGTTCATGCGGAAGAACGAGTCCGCGGATGTCGTCAAGATGATGGAGAACATGAACATCAATAACAAGTTCGTTGATGCCAGTAAGGAATTTTATGATGCATTGAAGGGCATTATCGAGCCCGAGAAAAAGCGAATGATAATCGGAGAAAGATTTATCCGCGTGTTCGAGAGGGAAGCAAAAATCACGGGCGCGAAATACCTGGTCCAGGGGACGATCGCCCCCGATTGGATAGAGAGCGGCGGCGAGTTGCGGGACACGATAAAATCGCATCATAACGTAGGGGCATTGCCGGAAAAGATGGATATGAAACTTGTCGAACCCATGAGGGACTTATACAAGGATGAAGTTAGGAAGTTGGGCAGATACCTGGGAATCGAATTTGCAGAGCGCCAGCCATTTCCAGGGCCGGGTCTGGCAATCAGAATTATCGGCGAGCCAACCGAAGAAGCTGCGCACATAGTCAGAGAGGCCTGCGCAATTGTTGAGGAGGAGTTTGAGAAGGCCGCGAAAGCCGGAATTATGGAACTTCCATGGCAGTATTTTGCAGTGTTGACACCGATCAAGACTGTCGGCGTTCACGGTGACGTGAGGGCCTACGGGTACACTGTGGCCGTAAGAGCGGTGCAATCCCTCGATGGCATGAGTGCGGCATATTCCAAGATACCTCATGAAGTCCTGGAGAAGATTTCCATCAGGATAACCAATGCCATGAAGGACAAGGTGAATCGCGTTGTGTACGATATAACCAACAAGCCTCCTGCAACTATTGAATGGGAGTAGATTCTTAGCAGGAACAAAGACATTTTCAGGACAGCATGCCCCACCTGTGAGGGTGGGGTTACAATGTGCAAGCATTTTGAGTGCGAATGCCTGGCAATCTGTTATCAAAGGCATTTTTCTTCAAGAAGCCTCGCCTGTGAGGGCGGGGTGTACGATGTCCAATCTCTTGCATAGGGGCGATTCATTTTGCCAGTAAAGAGCATATGTAATCCCTATTCTGGGGAACCTCGTCCGTAAGGGCGAGGGGGTCAACAATCGGAATTCAACCCGGCGACGCTACCTGTTCCACAATACTTGGGATGCCCAACTAATTCTCCCGTCTCCAAGGCAGAATCTCAAGGCTCCTTCGGCTCTTTTGGAACCCGGTTCCTGTTCGCCCAATAAAAGAAAATCGCGCACACGATTATCGCTCCAATTAATACATAATAAAAGTTATTAGTTCTGCATGTGGTGCAGTCCTCCTCGACGCATTCGTCCTGGGCCATAACCGGATTTAGGAAGTTCAGCA
>JAUSPR010000200.1 GCA_030655715.1 Thermoplasmata archaeon | reverse complement strand
CGCATTGCAGGGACCGGGTTGGCTGGAACTGAATGCAGGGATGGATGGGCCTTATATGACAATATGCAATCTTTCGATAGATTATTATAGTAAGATTGTCTTACTTATTATGGTGATAATATGGGAGAAGTTGTAGTAACTCGAATGTCCTCCAAAGGACAGATAGTAGTTCCGAAATCATTGAGGGACGCATTGGGCCTGGACGTAGGAGAATTGTTCGCCATGTTCGGCGATGAGGATACCATAATCCTGAAAAAGATTGACGTTCCTTCGAAAAAGGAATTCGACGAAATACTGGCCTGGGGCGAGAAATATGCCAAGAAAAAGAAAATTACCAGGAAAGACTTGGATAAAGCCATCTCGGAGATTAGGGCGAAAACCTGATGAAAGTAGTCCTGGATACTAATCAATTGGTCTCTGCCTTTTTCTGGAATGGCAATGAGCGAGAGGTATTGGAAAAATGCAGAACCAAGGAATTGGACCTCTTGATATCTCCAGAGATTCTCGGAGAGTTGGATGCGGTTCTTGAGAGAAAATTCTCCGTTCCCGAGGATAAGAGAGCTGAATATTCAAAGAATATAATCCTTGTATCCAGACTCGTTTTCCCGAACAAAATGATTGATGCCATTAAGACAGACCTCACAGACAATCGAATCTTGGAATGCGCGGTCGATGGAGAGGCAGATTACATCGTTTCCGGCGATAAACACCTGTTAGGCCTGAAAGAATATGAAGGTATCAAAATACTCAAGGCAAAGGAGTTTCTGAGCGTTTACCCAGACCACTAACTCGTAATCGCCCAAGGGCCCTTACCCAATTGATTTCATTCCATTGACCTGGGGCCAGTGGATAATCGTCATTGTGTTCATGGTCGTGCTGACCGTCATCACAAAAGGCAGAATAATAATGTTCATCCCTTGGATATTCAGCAGCGGGAAAATCGGAGGCGGCGGGCGTTCAGGCGGCGGCGGGGGAACGGGCGGGAAGTGGGGTTGAGGTTTCGCGCGGAGGAAAGTATTTATTCAAAATGCCTCATCGAGTAACTATGGAAGAGCAGAAAATGGAGAGCCAGATATCAGCGCCACTTGATAATTCAAAAATACTGGAAGAATTTCCTCCAATGTTGAAAAGTGCGAATTCTATAGTTAAAGAAGTGGTTCAAACCCAGTTCAGGGTACGTATTTTTGTAATCAGCAGTTTTATACTTTTCTATCTTGTGATATCTT
The DNA here is from genome assembly GCA_030655715.1 of Thermoplasmata archaeon. Classification (GTDB taxonomy): domain Archaea; phylum Thermoplasmatota; class Thermoplasmata; order SG8-5; family SG8-5; genus UBA147. The sequence continues at coordinate 2,552 of JAUSPR010000200.1, read as the reverse complement.
TTGGATTATCCATCCATATCGAATATTTGTACCTCAGTATGAGTGCAATCATCGTTGGCGCTGTTGTGGGATTATCCATCTCACTATGTTATCATTACAAAAAAAATTGGGTGTATCCAGTGAAAAAAAATGAGTTTCAAGGACATTATATAAAATTGTATTACTGGCGAGAATATTTTCAGAATACCCAGAGTCCGAATTTTAACATTCAAACTATTCTGCCGAATGTCATGGGTGACATGATTTATTTCGTGAAGGATATCAATTCCATATTTAAGGAACGAAGAATTTTAATTTATATGTTTATACCCCTGGCTGCATTAATTATTATAACCTATTACCTGGTCAAATCAGAACCTGCGGTGGCATATTTACAAATCACGACGTTTATTCTTTGTATTGCTACAGTTGTAATGGAAATTGCCTTGCTAATTAAGATGAAACGCTCCTTTTCTCACCTAATCAAGAACCTGGAGAAATACAACCGGAACATCGAAGAGTTCTGGAAGAGGTACTGGTGAATATATGGACAAACCTGACCTCTACGTTGTTGCGCGGTTCCTGGAGGCCCTTTGGATTAAGGGCGGCGGCGAGATGCGCAGGCAGGAACTTCAGATGGCCGTCCGGGTGAATTACAATCTCTTCGTCAAGTATCTTGGTTTTCTTAAGAATAGAGGCTTGGTCAATGAGACCGAAGATGGCATTGTCAAAATCACAGCCAAGGGCGCGGATGCCTATTCAACGCTGGTCAGGTTCGTCAAGGAAGTTGTGAACGGGGAATTATTCTGAACCAGCATCAAGGTCGATGTTGAATTCATTCAATATCGATGCCATAAACCCGTTGAGGCCATTCCCCATGTATCTTCGAGACCATTTCCTCGGTGAATATCCCGGCCTCCAGGTAGGCCTTTGTTCTCTTCGGAACCGTGGTTGCCGCGAGAACCGCGCCTGGCCGCGTTGGGTCATCGAGAAAATCCGTCTCCATCATGAAGCGCGAGCCTTTCTCGGCTGCGGCGGAGATATTGGCCTTGGAGGCCAGCACCGAGGGGAACAAACCGAAATTCTCGGTTTCTAGGATGGCGGGCCCGGAATAATGTTTCACAACCTTCTCCTTCTCTATGCCGACTTGTTCGGCATATACCGCTAATTCTTCCCAGACCTCGGGGCCTGCGCTTTCAGTGTGAAGCTGGACAGTGCAGCCTGCTTCTTTTGCAAGTTCCATTCCATATTTCAAAACCTCATTGGACGCATCCCATATCTCGGGAGAAACAGGAAAATGCGGCCTGCCTATCTCGCCGATTCCAAGGGCCTTTCCCTCTCTTACCAGTTCGGCGGCTATGTCCATTCCTTCTTTCATTACCTGGACTGTTTCCAGGGGACCGAGTAAATCCCAAAGCCTGGCCATGTATCCGGGATATGGGCCGAGCATGGTGTAAACCTTCACGTTTGTGCCGGCGCGGCATTTTTCGGCCAAATCAAGAGTGACTTGATACTGCTTTCGAAAGTCCTGGCCGATTTTTATATTCTGACCTTTATATGGCATGTTACATAAAATTGCATGGGTTCCGCCAACTTTTTCAAATTGCCTGAGGGCTTCGACATTCTGGCCCTCCGGATTTAGATGGAGATGATTGTCCAGAATGGGCATTAAAACTCCTGACCGGTGAGCCGTTCAAACAGGTCTGCATAAAGCAAGCTAGTCTGAGTAACCATGTTATCCGGCAATGCAGGAATGTCCGGAGTAGCAATACCTTTCTCTCTGGCTTCGGTAAGTTCCTTGTGATAACCCAATAATCGGTAATACTGGCGCACGTACTCCTTGCTTAATTCGATGAATTTTCCGCAGGAATATTCCTCAATATCCCAGAACCGGTCTTCATCCGGCGTACCAAACGTGTCGATAAGCATTAACTGGCCTTCATCTCCAAGCGCATACTCCTTTTTCCCGTCCACATGGAGCAGGCCGCGTTTCTCCACCTCGCTGGAAATGAGAGTGTCCATTTTCAGAGTGAGTTCCCTGGCGTCCTCCAGTTCCGACATCTTCAGGCCGAAACTGTCAATGGCTTCCTGGAATGTTATGGCCCTGTCAAACTCTTCAAATTTTGTTGTGACTTCGAACAGTGGTTCCGGTATTCGCATTCCGTACTCTGGTTCGCCTTCAATTCCGAGATCTTTCTTGTCAACTTTGCCAGCCTTAAGGCGGTCCCACATCGAGCCAGCGATAAAATGGCGGCAGATGAATTCCAGCGGTAACATTACATTCTTGCGCTCGGAATCGGGCATATCTAATTTTTTAACCTGGCGGATGCGTTTCACGTCCATCTCATTTGGAGCAGGCATGTCAATGAAATGCGAGTCGATTCCGTTCTGCTTTGCCAGCTTGAACCAGAATGCCGAACCCCGGCAAAGGCTCTCGCCCTTCCTCGGAATAAGAGAGGGAATAATTTTATCGAACACCGATATCTGGTCAGTAAAAATGAACCTCAATGTGTTTGATTCCATCTCGTAGACTTCTTTCACTTTGCCTTTCACTAGTAATTTCATAGTATCTT
>JAUSPR010000198.1 GCA_030655715.1 Thermoplasmata archaeon | reverse complement strand
ATCGAAAAAGAACTTAAAAAAAGAAAGGTTAACACACAAACATGGGACATCATCATTCTCGAAGAACCCTAAGAAACTGAAAAAACGAACAATACCTCGGGGTGCGACACCACACTCCATTACCCCACTACGGATGGTACCTGGACGACCCACACAATGCTCATATAGTAATAGATGCGTCTACCGGTGAAATATTAGAAGTTGAAGTACAAATGGATTGATATCATGGAAGAAAATATTTTCACCTATGGACGAATCGTGGGCGGAGGTCCTGAGCAGAATAGTAGACTTGCATTCCATACTGCCGATTTCGTTAATTGGGCTGATGGTGCAAATGTCGAAGCTGTGTTTGTTGGGCATACCCATGGAACGGTTGGGTATATCGATATTAATGCTCTAAATATGGATTCACCGCCTGTAGAATGCGTTATTAACACCAACCCAGGTGATGTTCTTTTTGCATACACTACTGCTTTCATAGAAACTGAAAAATCCACATAAGGGATGGCAAATATGACAAAAAAGATGGTGATTATTTTATTGCTCATGCTCGTTATTGCGACCGCTATAACGGCAAGTCTTATGGTTAGATTGCAAAATAATGATTCTCTATTAAAAATGGATGCAATAGAAGGTAAGACTAAGGCCGATGAACTAGCAAATATATGGCATGATGATGCGATATTCTTGGGCATAGGATTAAATGGTGAAATTGACTCAGATGGGAAAGCTACAAGTTGGATATATAGTTATTTTTCTCCATCTACAGAGTCTCTTTCGAATAATCTCAGCATGTATGAGGTGCTAAATGCCTATATCTCTTCGGATAATGATTATGATACAGTTATAAAACATTCTGTCTTACATACAGAACCGGTCCTCAATGTAAGTATAAATAGTTGCGACACGATGAGCATTGCAAAAAACACCCAAGAGATCAATGCGTTTCTCTCACGATATAGTGATGCTAAAGTAGACCATTTCTATCTTCGGGTTGATGACAATTACTCACAAAATGCAATATGGGACATTCGATGGCTTTCGCCAGGTGGTTTGGATGACCCACATAATGCCTACATCGTAATAGACGCATCCACAGGGGAGGTTTTAGAAGTTGAAGTACAAATGGATAGTTGAAGTTTGAGGTTGAATATTAGCGGAATGCAATGAGACTTTTTATTATTTTCGGGATTTTTGGCATCAAGCATGGATGCACCACGAGCCAGTATATTTCTCAAAAGAAGAATTGACACTATTTCCCGAATAAATTAAAAAGTCTCGAACTTGGTTAAATTCTGTTTTCAAAAGCGTTTAAACAGTTTTTAAGAAGGTACTGCCTTCCTTAAAGCCGCGTTGACGATTTCCTCAACATCTACGAAATTTGGCAGATTCCTGACGAGCGGGCCAAGTTCGGCTTTCCAAATTTTCCTCTTCGCGGCAACACTTATCTCAAAATCTTGTTGACTGTATCTCAGGGAATAGTATTCCAACTTTTTGTCGATAGTTTTTGGATCAGCGCGAACGCCTTTCTCAATAAGGTGGAACATATCGAATAGGTCCCTTGCTTTGTCTCTCGTCAGTATCGCCCTGACCTTTTCCGCGGCAATCTCCTCTCGACTCATGGCTAGCACGGTGTATGGTGGTAGGTTTTCGTAAGGTGGCATCACTCGCTTGACTTCAACTGGCAACAGCACCTGTTCCCTCTTGCTCATCTCCAGGCGCAGAGAGCATAGGCTGAGGTCTGTACCTTTATAAAGGGGGCCCTGGATTTTCAGCCTGAACTTGATTCCGGCCTGATCCTCTTCGATTTTAGGCTTTCGCGCGGGGTGCCCAAACCCCATCAACCTTCGCTCGATGGCATCGATTATTTTTTCGATATTTGTTGAGCCTTGAACCGTGTAATCCAGATCCTCGCTGAACCTGTCCAAGCCATAGACCTTCTGAAGACATGTTCCGCCTTTGAAGACCAACTCGCTCTTTGTCGCTGCGTACTGGGCCAACAGTACGATATGCTGCAAGTAATCCTTTTCAGCCTGCCCTCTATTGTAGCCATGCATTTTCATCGCCCAATTCAGGTCAGTATCTTCAAGCATCTTCTAACACCTCGTTTATTATCAAGTGCCAGCGCCGGTTTCTGGTTCCTTTCAACGGCAGCAGAGGATTGAGAGGTTCGTACTTGTAATTGGTCTTTATGCTTGTGGCCACAGTGTATCCCAATCTTTCCAACAAGTAGCCAGCTCTCTTCACGGTAACGTACGAGCCCATTCGCTCGGCGTATGTCATAAGCTTTGCAGCGTCCACGCTGTCATTCATTGCAAGCCAGCATTCGCTGACCGGGCAAAGTCGCGGCAGGAACAGGGAATCTGCAAGCACCTTCTCCAAATCACCGACAAACCATGTTCCGCCTGGCTCGGACACGCGCCTGAACCCAAAGATGCGAAATGGTGGTAATTTGACCAGCCGTATTCTATGACCCGCGTATTCTAGCGGCCTGTGTGAGGCTGTTGAAACTACCTGAATCTCTACGGGCATTTGCGTTGTGCGGCCATGGTGTTGAAGGCCCGAGAGGAACGATATGTACGAAGGTTGCGCAAGCGAAGTGGCCACGACGTTCGGCGAGGCGTCCCTGAGTGCGTACATGCCATTCTTCACGCTCGTCACCAGGTCGCGCTTTGCTAGCCTGCCCAGGAACACGTAGAGCCCGGCACCACTGTCGCCTGTAATTCTGGCTGCGTCGGAAACTGTGAACACGGTTAATCCAAGCTGTTCCAGCCGAGCAAGAAACGCCACGTCCTTCATGGACTATACTATGAATTGGGGTATATTTAAACTTTTGTATTGCATTTTCATACATAAATGACTGTATTTGTAGAACAAGAGTTGGAAATCGCTGTACTGTACCCATTCGAATAGATTCAATTCAGGATTAAATTTTCTCCCACTCCCCGTCAACCAACACCCATCTCCCGTTCGCATACTCTCCGATTATCGCCATGATGCCAGCTCTAAACTGTTCCGGTATCATTTCAGTATCACAGGTCCCATGGATGTGAATGCCCCCGACATGTCGCTTTGGCCATTGAATATCAAATCCAAGTATAAACGCGCGAGAAATTGAATGCTCCAATTCGTCCGGATCAAGTCGCAATTTCGTTTTGATCAGTCTCTCTTGAAGGGCCTCGACATCCTCCGGCCGGTAGCCCATCATCTCCGGGTCCTGGCCATTGGCCTTCAGGAAAAGCATGACCCCCAGGCATTTTGTGCACTCGCCGCATGGCACGATATCATCACCGTCGAAATGACAGGAATGGCAGGACCTCTGGTATTTCGCGGCGTCCTTGTATCGTTTGGTCAGGATGCGTTCCACGATTAATCCCGATATCGGTCTCAAGGCGCTCCACTGGCTCATGCCTGGAATCCGTTTCGAGTACCATTCCTCCATTCGAAAATCAAAGTCTATGTGCTGGTCGTAAATGCCAAAATAATGCTTTATTCCATTGTAGGTCCATTCGCCTCTCGGGTCATCAAATTCATCGCCAATGAGTAGGTTGCCGATTCCCCTATCCAGATATATCGGCAAGAGCTGGAAAAGGTAGACTGGAAAGATACACAATCTGATTGGATATGTGTCGCCGGTTATCCTGCGATGGTGCTTTTTGACTATCTTGAGGTTGTCCAGCATGAACAGGTAATATCTGTCAATATTGGTCCAGACGCGACCCGTATTGGGCTCATTGGCCTTGTGCCAGCGATAGGCGGTAAGCGCGGTGCGCCAGTGACCGCCCGACTCATTGACGTACAACGGATGAACGTCTGCGCCCAGTTCCTTCAGCATGCTGTAGCCGAGCAGGGCCTCCTTTCCCCCGCTTGACAGTATCCCTACCTTGGCAGGCTCAACCTTGCTTGGAAGATGTTTGTCAGGAAGAATTTCCTTGGGCTTTATTGTCGCCCTGGGTCTCGCATTTTTCTCTATAACTTCCTCTGGGGTAGGCAGGAATTCCTCGTTCAGATGGCCTGTGCGCCGTCTTGCCAGCTTATTTACGAATATGTCTTTCGAGAATATCTCCAGCATGTCATTGAGTAGGGCCAGGTCGCTTTCGGAGACAGGAAAACCCAGAATTATCGAGTCCGTGAAAAGCCCGTAATTGAGAACTGGCATGGTCATGGCCAGTCTGTAAATCTCAAGATATTTCCCATGGGCCGGAGTTTCATATCTAATTTCCAGGTCGAAGGCCTCAGAACGCCCGTCCAGATGCTCCAAAGTAATTCTGGAAGTCACTGCGTTCTTCCGAACCATCGGTTCGGATACCGATAAAGATTTCAGGCAGAGGATGTCCAGATTTTCACTTCCTCTTGAGATATGGCCTTAGGGCTTCTACAAGAACATCAGCGCCCTGGGTGAGCGGTTCAATGGCTGGGAGATTCACAGATTTGCCCGTTTCTTCGACGACCCTAGGGATGTCCTCCGGGGCAATGTCCTCATTATTGACTGCAATGCCGATTACGGGTTTACCCCCGAGTAGTTCAACCGCCTCAATCTGCACGTCCAGCGGGTGCAGGATATAACCGGGAAAGCCGTCATACTCCTTCCTGGCAGGGGGGTGCTGCATGATGACTACGTCGGGACGGCCCGCGGCCAGTATTTCAAAGCCGCCGGGATACGCAGGGTTCATTAAACTGCCCTGGCCCTCTATTACAATGACATCGGGATTCTCGTCCTTCCAACATGACCAAACAGCATGCTCTATCTCTCCTGAAACAAAATCATTTATCAGGGAATCGAGAATTATGGCATACTTCGCGCCCTGCATCCAGGCTGTCTGCCCGGTGCCCACCATCTCGGCTTTGAAGCCTGCCTTTTCCAGTGCGTCCACCAAAATCCAGGCTGTTGTGCGCTTGCCCACTGCCGAATCCGTTCCGAGCAATGCCACCTTGAGGCATTTTACCTCCTCTATCTTGCCTGAAAAGAAATGCAGGTCTTTCCTGGCTGGTGGTTTTCTCACGTCCCGAATTTTCACTCCTTTTTCTAGGGCCAATTCCGCAAGTTCCGGGTCCTCTGAAAGGAAATCATGCGTTCCCGAATCCACGTTCAGGCCAAGTTCCAGTGCGCGCTTCGCAGCCAGCCTGGTCTCCGCCGAGACCTTTCCGCCGTCCGGGGTTATCCCGTTGACAAAATATTTTATCGATTTGCCTGCCTTCTGGCAAGCATTATAAGCCTCGTCCAGGCTGGCGTAAGTGGGTATGTTGTATTTCTTGCCGTCCAGTACCATTCCTGCATCCATTCCTGCATGCCTGGAATCCACCAAGGCAACAACATCGTACCGCCTGGTCCGGCGAATCAATCCATGCGCTGTCTTTCCATTGGTGGTGCCGAAAAAACCCTCGCAATATACAATGGCATTACCGTCCAAAGCCATCAGGTTTTCCTCCCTGTGAGCAGAACGACATATCTGTCACCTGGCAGGTGCTCTTTTGTGTGCCTTTCCAGAAGCGCGATTAATCCGGCTGTTGAGGCAGGAAGTACATTCATGCCCTCCTTCTCCCTGATGAGCTTGGCAAATTGCAGCATCTCCTTGTCCGTTGCATCCGCAGCCCAGCCACCGGAAGAACGTATCGCTTCAAGAGCCAAGTCACCGTCGATGGAATGCCAGTTGATGAGCGGTTCATTTATCTCTGTCTCCTTGACAGCCAGAGGGCTAAGATCCTCGCATTTGGGCAGGTTCTTCCTGAATGCATGGACAATCGGATTTTTGCCATACGAAGAACCGGCCACTATCTTCGGAATCCTGGAGGTCTTGCCGCGCCTGTAAAGGCTGACAAAGCCCTTGTAGATGCCTGCGAGCGTCGTGCCGTTGGACACTGGTACTGCAACTGCATATGGAGCGTCCCTAAGTTCATCGTAAATCTCGAAAGCAATTTGTGCATAGCCCTTGAGCTGGATATTGGTGTTTATTCCGCCGGGATTGGCATCGTACATATCCTCGTTTTGCGCCATTTCCACGGAATGTTTCACAGAATCCTCATAATTGCCAGGAACGCGTCGGATAATCGCGCCCTGCTCCTCCATTTCCTTTATCCTCTTGGTATGGAATCTGTCTGGAATGACAATGATACATTTCAATCCGGCGACCGAGGCAGCCAGTGCGATTGCCGCACCATAATTTCCGCATGTAGCCACAGTCATTGAATCATAGCCCCGGCGAAGTGCGTCCATGGCCTGGACGAATGCTATTCTGTCTTTTTGGGTGCCGGTTGGGTTACCGCCATCGAACTTCAGATATATCTGGCGCAAACCGACCTGATGCTCGATATTTCTGGCCCTTGCCATATTCGTATCGCCAATCTCCGAGTCCTTGATGTCCTCGAATGCCTCGAGGCGCTCCTCCAGGCTTTTTGTGGAATCTGCAGCGACCTTCCTCTGGTCGTCCATCTCAATCTGAAGAACCGGGTAAAACGAGGTTGCTCCGTCCAGAAGTGAAAATGATTCTGCGTCCTTTTGAGGCACTTCATCCTTCCCTTTTTCCCCGTTCTTCTTTACCTTTGGCACGCTGTTTTCTTCTTGTCCAGTCATTCGTTTCATTCCTCTTGTTTGGAAACTAATGGTTATAACGTGAAGCGTTTATTTAAATGTATTCAATTACTGATTTTTTACAAGAAAATCTTCACCCTCTTTGGTGATTTTTACAACCACCCTGGAGCCATGTCCCTTGATTCCCAGATTTCTGCATCCGACCCGCTTGAGGTCCAGAAGTTTCTCCCCTTCAAGTTTCTTGAGAAAGGTGGTGAACTGGGCCTGGCCCTTTGGTGAAATGCCCTTGCCCGAACATTCCTTGAAATATGTAGCTTTAATATCCTCTGCCAGCACATCATCGCGATTGCTTTCAAGCTCTCTGATGGCTGTCAGGATCATCACTCGGTGTTTTACGCCCTCGGAACTGCCAGCCCTGGATTTTCTCTTTTTTGGTTCTGAAAGAGGTATTTGGGCCTCGGCTACCTTGGGTTTTTGCATCATCATTTTGTCCATTTTTATGTGAAGGGCTTGTAATTCCTGGGTCATTGTTTTCATTGCTTCTTCCAGTTTCTTCACGATTTGCACTAGTTCGGGGCTGTTTCCAGAAGGTTCCCGCCTTTCAAATGTTCTAGGCGGGCTGGGACTTGGTCTTTCCCAGGGCTTGGATTCTGAAGTGAAATCTGGTCTGCGGGACACTGGCCTTGTGTCCGCATTTACTTTTATGTTTCCTGACCCGATCTTTTCCAGAGCCAGAATTCCATCATTCGTGATATTGTACACGTCCAGTTCGACCAGCACACCGTTCCGGAATGTGCTTGTCACGGTCTTCTCGACCAGTTCCTGACTGATTAGTGACTCCAGGGCAGTGTTTATTGCCCGATAAGCATAGTTTGTTTCCTTCTTGATAAAGCCCGGAGTAAACGTTCCTCTGGCATATCCTCTATCATACTGTTTCTTTCCGAGCTCGAGAATCTTTGCTTCCATTTGTGATAGCTTTGTTATTCCATCCATGCCATTACCACCAATTGAATGATATGGCTATGCAGACCTTATATTAATTATTCACCCCTGCGGGTAAGTATTCAGTGAAATGAAGTTGTGATAGAGATTGACGATTGTAGATAAGGCACATTTGCCCCCCTTATGTTCCAATCATCTTGAATGTCTTTCGGACACATAACCTTTACCCTCCT
>JAUSPR010000195.1 GCA_030655715.1 Thermoplasmata archaeon | reverse complement strand
GGCATTGGGCCTAATACCGGCCGGCATCATTGCGGGCACATTCTTCGGGTTTTACACCAACAGTCTCACACCAGGCGATACAGGATACACTGCCGGCATCTTGCTGTTCGGTGCGGTATTCTCTGCCATACTCATTGGCAGAACCGCGAGAGAGTTCTTCCAGCCTTACTTTACCGGCCTGGAGCTGGATGTCGGTGTGGGTACGAGAATTTCAGACATGGACAATCTCGGAGAAAGTAGCTTCGAACTGGTGGGTGGTCTCGAGGACGTGAAAGAAGACTTGAAAGAGTCCATTATGGTGCCGCTGCTCATGAGTGACATTGCTGCGAAATATGGCATTGATCCGCCTAAGGGTGTACTATTATTCGGCCCACCTGGGTGCGGAAAGACCCTGTTGATGAAGGCACTGGCAAACGAGCTTCACGTGGAAATGGTAACAATCAAGTGTTCAGATATCATGTCCAAGTGGTACGGCGAGTCTGAAACGAAAGTCGCGGAACTGTTCCGCATGGCCAAGGAAAGAAAACCAAGCATCATATTCTTCGATGACCTGGAGGCAATGGCCAAGCACAGAGACATGTATGCTGGCGATGACGTTACCCCCAGACTTTTGAGCATCATTCTTGCTGAGCTGGATGGTATGGACCAATCCGCCGGAATCATTCTGGTGGGCACAACGAACAAACCGGAAATGATTGACCCTGCCCTGCTCAGGCCAGGTAGGTTTGACAAGATAATCTATGTCCCGCCGCCGGATGTTGAGGAGAGAAAAGCGATACTCAAGGTTCATCTGGAGGGAAGGCCCATGGAGCCAAATTTCGAACTTGACATTGTCGCAGTAAAATGCGAGAGATTCAGCGGTGCAGACCTGGCAAACCTGGCAAGGGAAACTGCCACAAGGGCCATGAAGCGAGCCATTGACACCGGAGAGGATGCGGTCATAACCTCTGAAGACCTTACTTATGTAGCATCCATCATCAAACCGAGTATAACACTGGCAATGCTGGAGACCTATGAACTGTTGAAACTTGATTTCGAGAGGAAGATGCACAAGGTCAAGCGCGACAGCGGCAAGCGCGGCGTGAAATGGGAAGATGTTGCCGGCGTAGATCGGCTCAAGAAAGATTTGCATGATTATATGCAGCTCCTCATCAAGGAACCGAAAGTGCTTGAAGATTTCAGATTAAAAACCGGAAGAGGCATGATGCTGTTCGGCCCGCCAGGATGCGGCAAAAAATTAATAATGAAGGCAGCGGCAAGCAATCTGGACATCACGATACAGACAATCAATGCCTCAGAATTGATTGGCGGCCAGACTCAATTTACACCTTCAATCAAGGAAATATTCTACAGAGCAAGAGAAGCGACGCCGTCAATCGTACTAATTGAGCATATCGATGTTATCGGCTCCAAGGACGTTATCGAGGACCCGGAGGCAGGCAAGGTCATCGGGCAAATTCTTGCGGAGGTGGACAATGTGGACGCGAAGGAGCATATCCTGGTAATCACCACGACCAACCGCCCGCATGTTCTGCATTCGAGCCTTCTGAGGCCGGGCAGGTTCGACAAGCTGTTCTATGTTCCACCGCCGAATCTGGAAGCCAGGGAAAAGATATTCGAGATTTATTTGAGGAACATACCAGTTGCTCCGGATGTTGATAATGAGACACTGAAGGAACTCGCAGAGAAGAGCGATAATTACAGCAGCGCGGACATTGCAGCGGCAGTGGACGAGGCAAAGCTCATGGCAGTAATCAATGCCAAGGACGACACAGAGCGATTCGTGACCAAAGAACATCTCTTCAGCGCCCTGGAAAGGGTGGAAAGCTCCATCACGCCTGAAGACCTCGAGTCTTCAGCAAATTTCATGAAGGTTTACAAGGCCAGGAAGACATAATGACCCGTGCGGAATGGATACTGCTCATTGCCGGCATAATATACATTTGCCTGATAGCCGTGGCTTTCAAGTACCCCAGGACCAGGGAGAACTGGACCAAGGAGAAGAAACAAACCGCCCAGATACTTATGAGCGCGACTGTTTTTCTCATGCTGTTTTTCCTGCTCTGGTATGTTTCATATGTGATTGACTGGCCTGACGGGGTTCTGGTAACGTTCTGGGTATGCGTCTTTGCATTTGTTGGATTGGTTCTGGTTGGAATATTCGCACCGCAGGGAATCAAGCTTAGATTCGAGAAACAAAAAGAGACGAAGGTCGCGGATGATGATGACGATTGACATTTAGGTCTTTATAACCCTTCTCAAGAAATATACACAGTATTGAATTTCCAACAACGATTAAATAGCGATTATGTTATTGCATCGCCCATACCATCATAGCCCTGTCGTACAATGGAAGTACAGGGAAGTTTGACTTTCCAGACGGCAGTTCGATTCTGTCCAGGGCAATCAATGTTGGCTGTTGCATTTCACAGCCGCTGCGAAGTGAAAAAATGCTAAATCCGGAAGATATAAATTTCCAGAAAATGGGATTCAGGGCCGGCCTTGAGATCCACCATCAGATAAAGAGCAAGCGCAAACTTTTCTGCCATTGTCCGGCCGAGCTCAGCCATCATCTTCAAAAGATTCCGCAGTACACGTTTCACCGCCGTTTTCGGGCCGTTATGGGCGAGATGGGTGACTTTGACCCAGGCATGCTGGTGGAGGTCGAGAAAGGATATCTGATAATCTATCATGCAAATGACGAGCATGTCTGCACGTATGAAATGGATGAAACACCGCCATTCTGGATTGACCAGGAGTCCATTGACGTCGGCTTCAATCTGGCAAGCCTTTTCAAGTGCGAGAGCCCTGCACAGGAAATCGTGGTCAACCGCAAGCAGTATCTTGATGGCTCGATAACTACCGGTTTCCAGAGGACGTTCATCGTGGCAAGGGACGGGCATGTGGAACTTTTGAACGGCAAAAAAATCCCGATCACAAACATTCTCATTGAGGAAGATTCTGCCAGGAAGATTAAAACGGAAGACCGTGGTAGAACCGTTTATTACAACCTGGACAGGCTGGGTATTCCCCTGACAGAGATAATAACCGATCACAGGGCCATTGACAACCCCGATGACCTGGTGGAGACTGCAAAAATGATAGGCCTCAATCTAAGGGTCACGGGATTGGTGCGCCGCGGTATCGGCGTGGCCAGGCAGGATGTGAACATTTCAATCGATGGGGGAAACAGGGCCGAGCTCAAAGGCGTGCAGGACCTGGAAATGCTACCCAAGTTCTGTGCTCATGAGGTATGCCGCCAGGCTGCTTTGATTGATATAAAAGAAGAGATAAAGAACCTGGAAATCAATATTGATGATTTTGAGCATCATTACATTGATATAAGCCATGTAATCAAGACACTGGAGGAGGGAGAGAAAGCATTTGCTACGCGCCTTCCGAAGTTCGAAAAAATTCTAATGACGGAAATCCAGCCAAGCAAGGATTTCGGATTTGATATCTTCGAGAAATGCAATCTCATAACCGGCGTCCAGTACAATGAGATGTTCCATTCGGGCGAGATATGGCCTGACTCTATACGCAGGAAGAACGAGCCTTCCAGCCTTTTCATTGATGCCGAAGTGGATAGTGAAATTAGGAAGATAATGAACCTTGCTGAGGGCGATGCATACATCGCAGCCAGAGGTTCAGAAAAACCAGTCCTGCATACCATGAAGAAGGCCATCGAGAGATGCAAGCAAGCTTTCGAGGGCGTGCCGCAGGAAACTCGCAAGGTGCTGGCCAATGGCAATAACGAGTTTCTGAGAGTCATCCACGGCAAGGAACGACTGTACCCTGACACTGACACACCGCTGGTGCCTTACCCCATGGAGAAGTACGAGAAAATCCTAGCCAAGCCAAGCCACAGACCGCTGGAATTGCTGGCCAAGTACAAGGGCCTAACATTGGACAAGCTGGAACTGCTCATCCGCGAAGAACAGGTTCCCCTGTTCATGAAAATGGTGGACGGTGGCCATGCTAATACCTCGCTGGCTTACCAGCTTCTAATCGAAATGCCCAGGTGGATTTCCAGAAAAGGAGCCGATCCGGGTTTGATTTCAGATGAACTTTTTAATTCGATCGCTGGTTCGATTTCTAAGTCCGAGCTGTCTCGTTCTGATTTGCGTCCCTTGATGCTTGAACTGGCCAACGCGCCGGATGATGAGGCGAGATACAAGGCTCTTGCCAAATACAAAGAATTGGCAAGTAAGAAAAAGGAGGCAAAAAATGAGCGATGAATATCATCCTCCTGACGGTTATCGCGGGCCAATCCTGGAACGACTGGTGAAGGCAAAATTGAGGACCTGGTCAATCATCAGAGTAATTAAAAAAGATGGTTCGCATTACGAGGGGGTTTTGCTTCCGCGCTCGGTGCACACCTCAGACGATTATATCTCGATGAAAGTTGACACAGGTTACAATATCGGCATCCTGTTGCCGGACGATGCTGAGATTACTGAAATAGGATATAAGGCCGGAGATTACAAGATTCCTGAAAAGGTCATAAAACATAACCCCGAACTTCCGAATGTCACCCTCCTGGGAACCGGCGGAACAGTGGCTAGTCGCCTGGATTACCGGACCGGCGCGGTTCTTCCAGCATTCGAGCCATCAGAACTTTTCTCTGCCGTACCAGAGCTCATTGACATTTGCAATCTTACCCCGAAGACGCTTTATAAGATTCTTTCGGAAAATTTCTGTGCCGAGTACTGGATAAAAACTGCTGAAGCAGTTGCCAAAGAGATAGAAGGCGGCGCGGACGGCATAATAATCGGCCATGGTACCGATACAATGGCTTATTCCGGTTCGGCCCTATCGTTCATGCTTCAAGACCTGCCCGTGCCTGTCGTGATAGTCGGTTCCCAGAGGAGCAGCGACCGTCCATCGAGCGATGGGCCGATAAACATCATGAATGCGTCAACTCTCGCGGCGTACGGGGACCTGGGCGAAGTGGTTGTTGTCATGCACGGGACATCCAGCGATAATTACGATTTCATCCACCGCGCGACCCGCGTCAGGAAGATGCACAGCGCCAGGCGCGACACTTTTCGCACAGTGGGCGCCAATCCAATGGGCCAGATAGTCGACAGGGAAATTACCTTCTTCAAGGATGACAGGCGCAAGCGCGGCCCTGTCGAGGATTTCAAACTGGATACTAAGATTGACGAGCGCGTCACAATGCTGTACTTCTATCCAGGCATGGAGGCCGATACAATGCATGCCGTAATCGACAAGGGATATCATGGCATAGTCATGATAGGCACCGGGCTGGGCCACGTGGGAAAGCCCATGTACGAGGCTCTTGACAGGGCCAAGGAGGAAGAAATCCCCGTCGTCATCACGGTGCAGCCGCTTTTCGGATTCTCGCATCTCCGG
>JAUSPR010000191.1 GCA_030655715.1 Thermoplasmata archaeon | reverse complement strand
GCCCCGGCTGTGAGGCCGGGGTTGTGCGCCTGATTGGGCGAATCAGGCGAGGTGACACGATTCCCGTTTTCATCCTTTTAAAGCCTCGCCTGTAAGGGCGGGGATAGTTTAAATCGGGATGAACTCCAATCCCAGCTTTGGCACCGGCCAGCCTCCCAATACACCTCAACGTTCCAAATCCCGAAGGGTTTGGATGTCGATAAATCTGGCTGTCAAAGTACATTGACAGTGCTATTGTCAGCGTCAACCTCGATATTATCTCCGGTTTTTATCTGGTCGATGTCGATTCCGTCAACGCATGGAATACCAGCCAGTATGACGCCAGTAGCGACAATAGTCTCGGTTTCCTTGTTGATGATGGCTGCCGGTCCCACGCCATTCTTCTGCAGGCCGTAAATCACATATGAACCGACTGTCGAGCCCTTGCCGCAAGGAAATACCAGTACTTTTCCTGTTACGCTCTTCCCCTCCAGCTCATGGCCCTTCTCGATTACGATGCCTGTTTTCGCGTCAATGCCTCCGTAGAATCCGATTGGCTCTCTGGAGACAATGGCCTCTCCCTGGGCTTTTCCCGGGCTTATCATTCTTCCCTTCATTATAAGCACCTCTTAACAAGCTCATCGACATTGTGGAAAATCACTTTCTGATTGCAGAATCCAGGCAAGTAATTGGCTGCCTTTCCCGAGTTCACGCCAGTGGTTTTAAAGCCCATGTCTTCGATTGGAGAAACCACCATGCAGGTATCGGCCACAACCCTTCCGCCAGCCTTTTCGATGATGCCAGTAAAACCCATGCGGTCTGCTGCCTCTTTCATCACTCTGGAGGTGCATATCCAGATAGGTTTCTTCAGGGTTTTTCCAGCCACTTTGTCGGCCAGAGCGGAAATCTCGCGAAGCGAGGCATGGGGGCAGCCCAGAATCACTATGTCTGGTGTTTCTCCGGTGTTCAGCTTGTCGAATGTGGCCTTCAACTCTTCTTTTCCAACCTGGACTTTTTCCAATCCAGAAACATCAAAATCCCTTGCTTCTGGAGTAAGACCCTCGGCATGGTATAATGCAACAGCACCGGACGCTGCCATTGCAGCTCCCAGGGCTTTCAACTGGTCAGTGTTCGGGTTATTCAGGCCTTTGAAATAGGGAATCTTGTTCTTCACCAGTTTGCCGACATGATAGCCCAGTGCGCCATAATCCGAGTTGAATTCCATGTTCGCATCTACTTCGATTACCATGTCTGGCTTTCGATTTTCATCCAGGTGAAGACCATAATTCGGGGTTACACCGCAAAGAGCCGCGGCCAGAGCGGAAGGTCCGCCTTCCCTGTTTGTCCTCGCCCCTATCACCGAATTTGAGAATGAAACTGCCGATGACTCGGACCAGGCAATGTTCTCCCTGAACCTGGGCAGATTGCCAGCAAGATAAGGAGTGCAAGTCGCGGTAACAACTATACCCATCTTCCTGAAGGCCTCCATTATTCGAATTTGATTCTTTGCGAATTCTTCCGGAAACCCGATTTCCTTCCAGTTCTCCATGTCCATTCCTGCCGGGTTGAGGTAAGTGAGAACTTTCACTTTTGCGCCTTTAGCTGCAAAGTCCTCAAGAAAATCCAGGCCAGGATCGCCGATGGACTTGTAAGATACGCCAGCGACCTGCACAGAACCAACAGGAATCATCCTGTCTGCGCCGTATATCTCGCCAAGCCTGACCAGCAGCCTGAGTGACTTCTGGGCAACTTCACCCATTTCTCCGTCCAGCATTGCCTCCTCTTGTTTCGTTAAATGCATTTCAACAGCTCCTTGCAATTTTTCACGATGTGCTCGATTTCCTCTTTCGTGGCATTGTCAATATGAATTCCGCCGGTGGCCAGGACAGGCAAGCCGTATTTAGCCGAGGCCTCCCTTGCGATGGGTATCAAGACCTCCAGGTCGCGATGGTCCTCGAGTTTAATGACCTTTTCCCCCTCGCCTGGTTCGGCATAGACTGCACCGCCGATATGGGACCTGCCTCCGCCCCCTAGCACGTACACGATGCCGTGCTCAAGCTCGATCTTATCGAGCCAGACCTTGTGTTTTCCTTCACCTGCCGTAATCATCCAGGTTCACCTCCCCGTATTTTACTCTGACGTATTTCGCAGGGTCAACATCGGAAGGCATGGTCGCATCCAGCCCGACCTTGCTGGTTAATGTCTTTTTCCCGGAATGATTGCCGCTCGGGTCAAGAGAAGAACCCGGTTGCTCGCTCAGAATCACACTATCTTTATCAGCTTGGAACCTTGTGGCCAGTGCCCATTCCACTGCCACAGGGTCGTAAATGTCCACATCATCGTCCACAATGATGACATGCTTCATGCTCTTGTGTCCCTCGAATGCCGCGGTTATGGCCTTCTTGCCATCATCTGGATTATTCTTCTTAATCTGAACAATTGCATGCAGCCAGCTTCCGCCGCCGATTGTCACCAGGACATTCTTGCATTCCACGACCTTGCTGACTTCATCGTAAATTGTAGGCTCCTTGGGCATGCCCATGAGAATCTTGTGCTCCATTCTGCCAGGCAGTAAAGCCTGATACATCGCGTCCTTCCTGTGGGTGATGCAGTCGATTACGAAAACCGGTTCCTGGCGCTCGAAATCCCTAGTCTCAGTAAGGTCCACGAACGGTCCTTCTCTGTCAACCTGCTTTGTCAACCGTCCTTCAAGAACGAATTCTGCGTCCGCAGGCACTTCCAGGTCAATAGTCTTGCATTTCACGAGCGGCGTGGGATCCAGGGTATTGGCTATGGCCAGCTCATCCACGCCCGGCGGCGGTCCCAGCGATGCCGCGACCATTACAGCCACCGAGTTTCCTATGCAGATGGCCATCTCCAGGTCGCCTTCCGTCTTGTCGTATGTCGTCCTGGTCTGGCGCTTAGGGATAAGTCTAGCCGTGCAACGGTCCTTGCCAACCTGCATTATCCTGTGATAACACGCATTCCTTCCAGTTTCCGGGTCCTTGATTATGGCAACTGTGGCAGAGGCATATCTTCCTCCGTCATCCGGCAGGTGCATGAGAAATGGCAATTTATCCAGGTCTGGGTCGTTAATTACAACTTCCTGGCATGGCGCGTTCTCCACCATTTCAGGCTGGGTGGGCGCTCTCAGCGCTTCAACAGTCTTGCCCAGTAATTCTTCTTTCGTTGTTCCGAGGGCCTTGGCAATGATGTCCCTGGATGAGGTTATTCCGCCGAAGACCGGGAAATTATAGCCTCTCACGTTTTCGAAAATCGTGGGCTTTTCACCCAGCGAGTTCAGGACATTGGCCAGCTCATATTCGCTGCTTATTTCTTTGCTAATCCGGATTAGTTCTCCGTCCTGCTCCAGCTTGTCCAAAAAATCTCTCAGATTCATTCAGTGCCTCCTTGATAGAGAGGTGAATAAAAAAATTCTATTTATATTCTCTTACTGATAATCCGGCAGATGACGACTTAACCGATCCTCGCCCGTATGACCTTGAACCCTTCCTTTTCGCAGGCCAGCGCAGTCTTTTCCTGTGTTTCCGCGTCAGCGAACAATGCCACCATGTAGCCCCCAAGGCCGCCGCCCGTCATCTTCGCGCCCAGCGCACCGCTTTTCCTGGTCAGTTCAACAAGGTAATCCAGTTTTTCTTGGCTTACTTCGATTTTTTGCAGGAGCTCATGATTTCGGTCCATAAGTTTTCCTATCGCCAGAAGGTCGCCGGCGATGAGCACGTCCCTGGCCTGGTTGACCAGTTCCTCGGCCTGGTCGAAAATTTTTGCATATTTCTCGGGATGTTCCCCCATTCTCTTCTTGACGCCTGCAACCGCTTCCTCGGTCTTGGTGGTTATGCCAGTCGAAACCATCAGTATGTCCAGAGGTTTGCCAAGTTTCATCCTGTCCATCTGATTTGGACCAGGTTTCTTCTTCCTGAAGTAAATCAATTCGCCGTATGTGGAGCATGTATTGTCAATGCCGCTGGGTGTGCCAGCGTATGCCTTGTCCCCTTCCAGGCCGCATTGGTTGATCTGTTCCTCGCTCAGCCCGAGAGAAAAATGCTCCGAGACCGCCCTGGCCATTGCCACGCAGCTTGCAGCCGAAGCCCCGACACCGGAAGCGCAGTACAGGTCGCCGCCCAGTGTTACCTCCACTGGGTTTTTTTCAAAATCAAGATGCCAGATTGCAGAATTCATGAGTTCAACTGATTTTTTCTGGCATTCGGCATATTTCTCGATATAACCGGGCGCGGCCAGTCGATTATCAGTTATGTGGAACCCTGGTTCTGTGCCAGCCTTGAGTTCTGCGACTGTCTTCTTCGATATTCCCGAGGCAATGGTGGGTCTATAGTGAACCACGAAATGCTCTCCGAACAATATCACCTTTCCAAAGCCATACCCAGTTGACATATAATCACTCTCTGGATTCCTTGTAATCCTGGGTAAGCCAGTCCCTCCAGCCCATGTATCTCCCAAGCTCGTTCAGCCAGTCATTCGCGTCATAGAAGGAAAGCTCCCACATCTCCTCTGTCTTGTGTTCCTTCATAATGTCCTTCACGGCCTTGAGCCATATCGGGAAATCCGCAGGTATCGCGCCGAATATCAATGTGACCAGCAGGCCATTGTCGAAACCGAGCGTCTTGTCCTTTGGCCTGGTGATTGGCTGCGGCTTCAGGTTGGCAGCATGGCTAAGCACGCCGATTTTCTTGCCGTCCGAACCCCCGACAAATTTCAGCTGGCCCGAGAGCATGGGAAACCACTCATCCGATATCAGGTCCCCGAATGTATCAAAATATTTGCTGCCCTCCGGGTAGACTGGTATACAGTACAGGCTGGTTGCCCTGAACTCGAACAGAGCGGATGGCGAGCCAGTGAAGGTGAATGAGTCCGGTAGCCCGACATCAACATCGCCCTCCACCTTTTCCATGTGGATAATGCCGTTCTTCAGGTCGCTTATCACGTTCTGCGGGCCGTGGTCTGTCCATCCGTCAGGGTCGATCCAGAGATGCGGCGTGACTATTGGTCTGTCGGCTTGAACCCCGGCCATGATGTCCGGAATATCGATAGGCCCCATGGGCCAGTACTTCTGCATCCATTTCTGTTCCTGCTCTGTCGAGACAACATATTTCAGGAAAGGGTAAAGCGCCTGGGACAGAAGTTCCATCGGAAATGGGTTGAGTATTTCCTCACGGATCTCCACGCGATCCTCGCCACCCTTGTAGCACTGGGCGAAATGGTCATTGCTCATGGGGAATAAAGCCACTCTTGAGTGCCTGAATTCGTATGATTTATCGGCCTTCGCCTCGGGCACAGTGGCCCTTATGGCCTCCCTGCACTCGAACGGAATCTCATTGTAATCGCGCTCAGCTATTCTCCTTACAACTTTGAGCAATTTTCCCAGGTTCGGCGCCACAGTTCTCGGCCCCTGCAGGGAGATGCTGGACATTGTCGGCATCACTGTGAAAACCCAGAACACTGTTGACTGGGGAAGCACATAGGCCATCTGCTGTATTAGTTCGGGCGTTAGACCGCCGCCGGTTCCGCCGTCAGCAGTGTGCATGAAAACGACTATTGCCGGGCCTATGTCACTCACTGGCTTGTAAAGTTCTTTTGCCAGGGTTCTGGAAACCTCTTCATTTAACACGGCCTTCAATGCCCGGCCCGGTTTTCCGCCTGCGCCTCTGGACATCCCCTTGATGCTGCTGGACAGTGAAATTTTATGGGCTTCCGGAATGTTGGTGTAAAATCCCTTGGTCTTCGGATCCGAACTGGTATCCACAATGAAAACATGCGGCGTCTCCAAGTCCCCGCCTATTGAGGCCAGCAAGCAGGCATACCTGTCCAACTGTACATGATTCTTGACTTTCTCCAGGCCCTCCGAGAGAATTCTCGAGCCTCCGCCGCCCACCCCGACCAGGACAATAGGGGGTAATTTCCTAACCTTTTCTTCCATGTAATCTTTCCTCAAACCAAGATATACGGACAGCATAAAAGATATTTGGTAGCAGTCCCTGGGAATACCCACTTTTTAATTGTTTTTCCCTAAATAAGTGGGAATTCCCAGTTCCGTAGGCCTGGCACCTGATCTATCACAGCCTGTTAGCTTTGATATTCTGCGCTGGTAATATTCACGGTGCCAGGCGGTCTGTCACGCCATATCAGCTATCAGAATAATTTTATCTGTTTGACGGAATAAATTTCTTTAAAAGTAAAGATAGAGATATAACAGTAACCGAGCTCATTGCCATTGCCAGTCCAGCAAGTTCAGGCTTGAATGTAATGCCCCAGAGTGGATACAATGCTCCGGCAGCCACAGGTATCAGTGCCATATTGTAGGCAAATGCCCAGAACACGTTCTGCTGGATTCTGCCCATGACCTTCCTGCTGAGCTGGATTGCCCCTGCTGCATCAAGCAAATCGCCTTTCACCAGGACAATGTCGCCTGATTCGATGGCGACGTCCGTACCCGTGCCTATGGCAATGCCCACATCTGCGCGTGCCAGTGCCGGAGCGTCGTTGATGCCGTCCCCTACGAATGCCACGACCTGGCCCTTTTTCTGAAGCTTCTGGACTTCCTCGCTCTTGCCCGCCGGAAGAATGCCAGCAAGCACCTTCTCTATGCCAAGTTGTCCTGCAATGGCCTTTGCCGTGATTGGATTATCGCCGGTCATCATCACGACACCGATGCCCATGGCCTTGAGAATTTTTACTGCCTTGGCAGAGGTCTCTTTCAGGGCATCGGCAATGCCGATTATGCCAGCAAGTTTTAACTCGACCGCAACCAGCACAACTGTCTTTCCCCCGGCCTCCAGCTTTCTAATTATCTCATCTACATCCTTGACCTGGATGCCGCTATTCTCCAGGTATTTTCGATTCCCGACAAGCACTTTCTTGCCCTCCACAAATGCGGAAACACCCATGCCTGGTTCAGTGTCAAATTTTTCCACTTCTTTCAGTTTTACATTCGATGATTTGGCCTTTCTAACAAGGGCTT
>JAUSPR010000189.1 GCA_030655715.1 Thermoplasmata archaeon | reverse complement strand
ATCACAATGAACATTCTGAAAGCCCATGGACCGATACCGATGAGATCACTGGCTTATGCTTCAGGCTTCCAGACCAGAGAAGTAAGAGCCATTATCCAGCAGGAAATTTCCAATGGTAGCGTCATCGAGTTCACGGTCGAGGGCGGTGGAAGGGAGAAAAACCTCATAGCTAGCAAAGAGATGAGTGACCTCAAGGCCCAGCCCAGGGAACCGACTGGCGGCGTCCGTGTCATGACGCTTTACGACCCGCTGGTGCAGCATCACAGGGTGGAACTGAGAAGAAGATTCGGGGATTCCTGGTATTATCCGATATTCGATGGCAGCCGATGCGCTGGCATGATTGAGATGTGGGAGATGAGTGGGTGCATAGACATTCGGGAGCTGGTTCTGGACGATGCCAGCCTTCTTCCGGCGCTCCTGAAATCTCTGGATGATTTCTCATGGTATTACAAAAAGAACCTGATGGGCCTCATCAGATTCAAAAGGGCACTGGGCAAGGATGTGGTTGACCTTGAACCAGAGGAAAAGAAGGTATTTCTTGACGCAGGATTCCAGGAAGTGAGAGATTGGCTGGTGAAAGGCAAGCTGGAGAACTTCGAGATTAGCGAAGAACAGCTTATTTCCTACCTGCTGTGGAAGCAGCATGTTTTGCCAGATAGAAATTTTGCCACGGTCCAGGAAGGCCTGGAGACATTCGGAGCCTTCAGGTCTGATGAGGCCGCGGTTCTGAGATGCAAGTCCACAATTCCGCTGAAAAAACTTCACAAACTGAACATTGTGGCCTATGGCCAGATAATTCCGAAACTGATGACCTATGCCCTGCATGACACTGTTGCGCTCCACAAGGCCGCCCTGAATGTCAAGCGCGATGAGCAGATGGAAATGCTCATCACGATGTTCAAGGAGGAAGGACACATGAAATGGCGCGATATCACAGACCTCTCTCCGTTGGGATACCGCAGTACCCAGGATACCAGGCATCGGCTGACAGCCGGCCTTATTTTATTGCGGGATTCAGAGAACAGGTATTATCTCACACCGGATTCAGAATACACTGAAAAATTTGCTAGGAAAGAAGTCATTCGCAGGATTTTCCTTCAGTTCGGAATATTTTCCGCGGAGATGCTGGGCTATTATGCAAAGGGCGAGTTCAGGATGTTCGAGCTACGCACGATTCTTCAGGAACTGGAGGACGAAGGATTTCTGGTCAAAGGATATTTTCTCGGTGACCGGAGCGGCCCAAGGGGTTATTCAGACAGCCTGCACTGGATGCTGAAAGAGGACGTCAAGAAAATTCAGAAACGGGCAAAGAAATGCGAGATTGTGATTACGCCGAGGGACAATCTGATGCATTATCTGATTCCCATGGTACAGGGAAAGTTCGGCATGGGCTCGTCCTGGATGATTATTTCAGAAGGCCGGTTAATTGCCGCAGCAATGATCAAAGCCAGCAAGACCGAGCATGTGCTCATGAAATTCCGCGGGTTGGAATCGGCAATGCCGATATTGAAAGATTTCTCTTCCAGCCTTGGAAAACGATTTAGGGTGGCAAAGGAAAAAATAGTTGATAATTATGATGATGTCGAGGACTGGTACGAGAAATACACCAGGCCGGGCGGATAAAATTACAGGTTCAATTTCTTTGGTTTAAATGTCAGCATTGAAAAAGTTATTGCACATAGTACAAACGATGCAAGACATGCCCATGTGTACCATATCCAGTTTGATAAACCAGTAATATTCGAAAAGATGAACAAACCAAGTTGAACAATGATGAACAAACGAAATGCAAAGAACACATAATAGGTAACAAAATTGGAACTGAAAAGTTTATTAAACTTGAATTCATGAAGGAAATTTTGCTCCTCCCCGTGCAAAAATTCTCTCAACCGGGAATAATCTCTGTTCATTAAAAATAATCCCAGGAAGGCAAAAACAAGGAGTGAACCGACAATCATGTGTTCGGGCGTGTTCCACCCATATATGACATAAGATTGGTTTTCAAACGGATACAACAGAGAATAGCCGGAGAATAAAAGATCCCCAACCACATGACTGGCAACTGCAATAATAAGTATCGGAACATATCCTATCTTGATAACATTGATTTTATAAAATAGCAAAAGCCAGAATGCCACAAAGATTGATGTGCCAATGAGATTGTGTGAAATTAATCTTAACGGACCTATGTGAATGGCATCAATGAGATTTGCGAAAATGAAGATATTCAATATCAAAATGGGTTCCATCTCTTTCTTTTTGTAAAGATAGAATGGGATTATTAAAAGATAGGCGAAAGCCAAATGTCCTGTCACCCACATTGAGGATATATCACCAAGAATGAGCATGATTCAGCAGGTCTAATAGTTTTGCCTGATTCTTCTCATCGAGCCATGACGATTGCTTGGCAAACATTTATCAAGGGTTCATTGTTTCCCAGCCAATAATATCAAGGTGTTTTCATGAAGAACCTGAGCCAGAACGTCGAAAATCTCCGAAACGAAATGATTATTTTTCTAACAGAGATGTGTAGGATCCCTGCAATCGCGCCTGAGAGCGGCGGCGATGGCGAGGCAGAGCGCGCCAGCTTCATTCTTATGAATTTGTCCAGAATGGGATTCCAGAATGTCGAGATAATCGAATCCGAGGATAAACGTGTTTCAGCAGGTCACAGGCCCAACATCATAGTCACGATACCAGGATCCGACAAAAAACTTCCACCTATCTGGGTTGTATCGCACATGGACATTGTGCCAGAAGGAGACTTAAACCTCTGGAAAAGCGATCCATATGACCCAATTCTGAAAAAAGGCATGCTAATCGGTCGCGGTGTTGAGGACAATGGCCAGTCATTGACTGCTTCCGTATTCGCGGCCAGGGCCATCCTCGGTTCAGGCGAGAAACCGCAAAGGGATGTGAAATTGGCTATTGTCGCTGACGAGGAAGTTGGAAGCAAGCATGGCATCCAGTATCTTCTTTCAAAGAAGATTTTCGGTAAGAACGACCTCTTGCTGGTTCCTGATGCTGGCTCCCCGGACGGCAGCAAGATTGAGGTCGTTGAGAAGTCACATCTCCAGCTCAAGGTCATTACTCACGGAAAACAAGCACACGCCAGTCGGCCGCATAAAGGCACGAATGCTTTCCGGGCAGCCTCGAAATTCGTGGCAAAGGTAAGCGATGTTCTTTACGAGAAATTCGATGAGGAGAACAAGCTTTTCGACCCGCCATTCTCGACATTCGAGTGCACGAAAAAGGAGCCGAACGTCCCCAATGTCAATACCATACCCGGAGAGGATGTTTTTTATATGGACTGCCGCGTGCTCCCGAAAATTGACCTGGGAAAAGTAATGAAAGAAATCGAACAGGTGGCCCGTGACATAGAAAAAGAAACTGGTGCCAAAATAAAATTCGATGACATCAACATGGGCAAGGCCCCAATGGCAACCCCGCCGGATTCTCCAATCGTCAAGAATCTCCAACGAGCACTTCACGAGATAAGGGGCATAAAAGCCGAGCCAATGGGAATCGGCGGCGGGACATGTGCGGCATTCTTCAGGGCCGAAGGACTGCCTGCCGTGGTATGGGAGACCAACGACGAACTGGCACACGAACCCAATGAGTACTGCAAGGTCTCGAACATGGTGGATGATGCGAAGGTCATGGCCAGGTTGTTCCAGCTTTGAAAATTCAAATGGATTTATCCAGCCATATGCTCATGTAAATGAAATCAACACCCCACCATTGCTTGGCGAGATAGG
>JAUSPR010000177.1 GCA_030655715.1 Thermoplasmata archaeon | reverse complement strand
ATTCACGGTATGCAACGGTGGATCGACGACTGCTTATGCTGACTCATCTCAGCCCTAAAGGACTGAGCGTTCTCGGCATTTGTACAGTAAACCATCAGCCCTCAAATATGTTTTATTAGTGCCAGGCCTGGATGTTTACAGTTGTAGGCCATGCACCTGAATTATCAAAGCAAATTGGCTTTGATGTCATTTGAGATTATGTGCACGGTGCATGGCGGCCTATCGTTAAGTCTGGGCATAACTATTTACAATTGTCTGGCAATTATGGGTTGTGTTTGTCGATATCGAAAGTCTGAAAGAGCAGGCCCAGTACCTCAATGCCTGCCTCGAGCGTCTCAGGTCGAACATGGACACTTATCCAGACATCAAAGAAGCAAAATGGCTGGAAAGCATGATGGTCTCCAGTCTTATCGCACTGGATCATCATATTCACGAACTGGAGAGGCTTGGTATCCAGAATTATTCTCCGAACAAGCTTTTCAAAAAATAGCTTTTTCAGAACAGCCCGACAATATTGCCTTTTTCATCAATGTCAATGAACTCCGCGGACGGATGTCTGGGCAGACCGGGCATGCGAGTTATCTCGCCAGCAATCGGAATAACAAATCCCGCGCCAGTGGATATCTTGACCTCGCTGATATGCAGCTCGAAATCGTCAGGCGCGCCTAGCAGTTTTGGGTTGTCTGAAAAGGAATATTGAGTCTTGGCCAGGCAGACAGGAAGGTTGGCATATCCCAATTCTTCCCACTTGTTCATCTGCCGTTTCGCGAATGGTGAGAATACCACGCTGCCAGCACGGTAAATGCTTGTTGCCAGCATTTCAATTTTTTCTCTGAGCCCTATATCAAGCGGATAAGCAAAATTGGGCATTTTTTCATCGATTTTTGACAACACGGCCTTGGCAAGTTCCAGGCCGCCCTCTGAGCCATTTGTATGAATGTTCGAGGGAATGCATTCGGAGCCATGGGAGGTGCAAAGCTGCTTGAGCATGTTTATTTCTGCTTCGGTATCCGTTCCGAACACGTTTAGTGCCACAACCGGGGTCCATCCGAATTTCTTGATGTTCTCGATATGCCTCTGGAGATTGACGAAGCCTTTTTCCATAGCCTGGACGTTCTCCGCGCCCAGTTCCTTCTTCCCCACACCGCCATGATATTTCAGGGCCCTGATTGTGGCAACGATGACGACCGCGGAAATCGGAAGCTCCGATTTCCTGGAAAAAATGTCGAAGAATTTTTCCCCGCCAAGGTCTGAGCCGAAACCTGCCTCCGTAACATAGTAATCCGCAAGATTGAGACCGAGCCTCGCTCCGATAAGTGATGACGTTCCATGAGCTATGTTCGCGAACGGCCCGCCATGAATAATTGCTGGCGTTCCTTCTATCGTCTGGACCAAATTCGGCTTTATCGCGTCCTTCAGGAGAACAGCCATTGGGCCAGCAGCCTTCATGTCCTTGCAATATACGGGTTTTCTGTCCATGCTGAGACCGACCATTGCATGACCCAGCATATCTTTGAGATCGGATGGATTGCTGCACAGACACAGTATAGCCATGACCTCCGATGCAGCTGTTATGTCGAAATTGTCTTCGTCCACCATGCCGCCGTCCCTTCCTCCAAGGCCCACAACCACCTGGCGCAGGGACCGGTCATTCATGTCCAGCACCCTTGACCAGAATATTCTTCTTGAATCCAGGTTGAATTCATTTCCATAATGCATGCTGTTGTTTATCAGGGCTGAAAGAAGGTTGTTGGACGATGTGATGGCATGCAGGTCGCCAGTAAAATGCAGGTTGATGTCCTCCATTGGCAAGACCTGGGAATGGCCGCCTCCGGCAGCGCCGCCCTTGATTCCGAATACAGGTCCGAGCGACGGTTCCCGCAGGCCGACAACAGCATTCTTTCCTAATTTGCACAGAGCCATTGATAGGCCGATGGCCATTGTGGTTTTTCCTTCACCGGCCGGCGTGGGGCTCATTGCTGTAACGAGGATTATCTTGCCTTTTTTCTGGGATAAATCCATCCGGTCCACCGCGACCTTGGCCTTGCTGCAACCGAACGGGATAAGCAGGTCGGAGCAAAGCCCCAGCTTATTCGCAATTGAGTCAATTGTCTCCAACTTCGCTTCCCTGGCAATCTCGATGTCTTGCTTCATAGGGGGTTTAATCCGTTATTGCCTAATAAAACTTAATGCATCATTTCTTTGGAGGGGAATAGGTAAAATCCGCATTGCTGGCTGTTCGTTTGAATCCCATTTTCTCGTAAAATCGCATTGCACCGGCATTCTTCTTCGAGACATATAGTAATACCTCAGAGTGGCTTTTCATCAATGTGGCCAGTATGTCCGAGAGTATCGCGCTTCCTATGCCCTGGTTCTGGTAGATT
Organism: Thermoplasmata archaeon; assembly: GCA_030655715.1. Taxonomy (GTDB): domain Archaea; phylum Thermoplasmatota; class Thermoplasmata; order SG8-5; family SG8-5; genus UBA147. The sequence continues at coordinate 5,761 of JAUSPR010000177.1, read as the reverse complement.
GGGTTAACAACCAGATCCAGAATTAAATTTTCCCTGAGGAGGTAAAGGGCAACAATGGAATCGTCTTTCCAGTAAGCACCAAAATCTCCAGTTTCAGCGGCATCGGTCAGTACCGTGTAGCTTCTATTCACATTGCGGCGATAGGGGTCCAGCATCTGCCCCTCAATGATTAGCAAAGGCCTTAATGCCGTGTCCAGCAGCCAGATATAATCTTCGAAATTTTCTTCGTCAAATTCTTTTCGTTCCAATTTTGGAGACAATTTGATATTCGATTTTTTCTTGCCTGAGAAAATATACTCCACACTTTCCCTGTCCTTAGTATAAGGGCCATTTTCGAAGTGCTGGATTATGGACAGGTTCTCGCCGTTTATGTTTATATACCGACATTCTTCAGAGCCGCTGGTGATTTTTTCAATGTGTTTTTCAATTGCCAATATTACTGATTTTTCCGGGTCAGTTTCGAAACTGATGTATGAAACAATGAAATCCGTGATTCGGAGAATTATCAGGACACCAGTATTGGATTCAGCGGAAAAAATCTTGCCACCCAATACATTTCCGCCTTCAATAGCAATTTTGTAGCTGTCTGCTGTGTCCTTGTAGATTCTGCGGAGTAATTTTTCGGATTTTTCAAAATCTTCCGCTCGCAGGTTCAGAGATTTCATGGCCTGACATTTCTGGATTGCTTAATAATGTTTTTCACCGTTATGATTTAATAATCTGCCAACATTGACCGGATTGATACCATGAATGGCATTTTCAAGGAAAAAGTGGCTGTGGTTACTGGGGCATCCCGGGGAATAGGCAGGGGCATTGCCCTGGAACTTGCCGAGGCAGGCGTAGATATTGCTATAATTTACCGGACCGAGGAAGACAAGGCCGGGGAAGTGGCCAGCCTAATAAGCAAGATGGGCAGGAAGGTCATTGCAATAAAATGCGACGTTTCCGATGACGATGACGTCGTCAGAATGCACGATGCAGTGATGAAGAAGTTCGGAAAGGTCAATTTTCTCATCAACAATGCAGGCATTCACCAGCATCTCAAGTCATGGGAACTGGGCGAGGAGGACTGGCACAGGGTGATGGACGTGAATGTCACTGGCACGTTTCTCGTCACCAAGGCTTTTACTCCGCATATGATTGAGAAAAAATCAGGTCGAATTGTCAATATATCTTCATGCGTGGCGTTCACTGGTACGGACCATGAAGTGCATTATGCCGCGTCCAAAGGGGCGGTCTTCTCACTCACGAAATCACTGGCTCTGGAACTGGCGCAATATGGAATAAACGTGAACGCCATTGCACCGGGATATATCGAGACTGACATGGTTGTCTTCGATGGTGTTCATGACAGGGGTACCGTTCTAAAAACCATCCCGCAGCACAGGCTGGGGCAGCCCATCGACATTGGCAGGGCAGTGAGATTTCTATGTTCCGAAGATTCGAATTACATCACTGGCCAGGTCATTCATGTGAATGGCGGATTGATAATGTATTGAAGCAAAATAATGGGGAATCGGGAACAGGGAATCGTCGGCTCCAAATGTCCTCAGGGCTTTGGATGCCGGAAAAGTCCATATGTCTCGCAGGACTTCTCATACCGATACGTTCCGAATGCCCGCAGGGCTTCGGATACCGATAAAAGGGCTTCGGATACCGATAATGAGTTCGTTAATTTACGAAGTCAGCCTGGAAAACTATTTATATACAAAACCTTTCGCGAGTAATTAATCTATCAATCTCCATAAAAATAGATGGATAGAATTATGATTTAGGAGGAAAAGAGATGGGAAACGACAAAGAAATGAAAATCACTTTGGCAGACCCTGCCGCGCTGGGAGTTTTCGGACTTGCCATGGCAACGTTGGTAGCGTCTTCCGAGAAACTCGGACTGACAGAAGGCACATCCGGTCTATTGCCCTGGGTAATATTCCTGGGAGCTTTCGCCCAGATTGCTGCGTGTAGCATTGAATTCAAGAGGAATAACATATTTGCAGCCACGGCCTTCGGAGCATTCGGCCTGTTCTGGTTTGCAGTGGGCATGACCTGGTACTATGGGTATAACATAGACCAATTAGGATTTGCCATACTGGGTTACCTGATGTTCGGCATATACATGACCTATGCGGCAGCAACCATAAACAAGGCATTTCTGGCCATATTCATTTTCATAGACCTGCTGTTCGCAGCTTTGCTATTCCAGATATTCGCTGGCGGCCCTGCAATGCTATCTGGAGCCATGGAACTGGCAGTCGCTGTTTGTGGGTTCTACACCTCTGCCGCTATAATGTTGAAGAACATGGCTGGATTTGAAGTTCTACCATTGGGCAAACCCGTACTGAAATTCAAGAAATTGGATTTCTGAACATAGCAAGATAATACTGCCAGCCCAAAACGGTCGGCAGTTCCTTTCATAATTTTCATTACTTTTTGGATTTATAAATATTACAAATATGTCCTCAAAACCGGCACAGGCCGTAATGAGGGTCATTATAATTCATGTTTAATTGACATATATCTATTTTTTGTTGATTTGTACATGGTAACTGATTTATAGTGCAATAATCTTCGCCCCCCTAATCTCACAAATTATTTACCCTGGAGGTGCATTAATTGAGTGAAACAGGTGATAACGTGTACAAACCAAATGAAAGTTTTGTGGCGAAAGCTCACATAAAGAGCATGGACGAGTACAAGACCATGTACAAGGAATCCATCGAGAACCCGGAAGCATTCTGGGGTAAGATTGCGGAGGACTTCACATGGTTCAAGAAGTGGACGACCGTACGTCAGTTCGACTTCGTTGAAGGTCATATCAAGTTCTTCGATGGGGGAAAGACCAACATGACCTACAACTGTCTTGATAGACATTTGGAAACCAGGGGCGACCAGGTCGCCTACCTCTGGGAGGGTAATGAACCCGGCGAGGACAAGAAAATTACTTACAAGGAACTGCACGCTGAAGTCTGCAAATTCGCAAATGTTCTAAGGAAGAATGGTGTGGAGAAAGGGGACCGTGTGTGCTTGTACATGCAGATGATTCCCGAGCTGCCAATCGCAATGCTGGCTTGCGCCAGGATTGGAGCAATGCACTCAGTTGTATTCGGCGCCTTCTCCGCAGATTCCCTCAAGGACAGGATTCAGGATTCAACCTGCAAGATTTTAGTCACACAGGACACCGCGCTTCGCGGAAAGAAGAAAGACGTCCCAATGAAGACCAATGCCGACAGGGCACTGGAAGTCTGCCCGAGCATCGAGAAGACTTTCGTGGTCAAGCGCACGGGCGAGGAAGTTCCAATGAAGGATGGCAGGGATGTCTGGTGGCATGACGAGATAGGTGCCGATGACGTCAAGGGAGAGAGCCCGGTCGAGCACATGGATGCCGAAGACCCACTTTTCATCCTCTACACCTCCGGTTCCACTGGAAAGCCAAAGGGCGTGCTGCACACCACAGGTGGATACATGGTGTTTACCTCGTTAACCCACAAGTACGTTTTCGATTACCACGAGGGCGACATCTGGTGGTGCACAGCCGATATCGGCTGGGTGACTGGTCACAGTTACATAGTTTACGGGCCGCTCCTGAACGGCGCAACCAGCGTCATGTTCGAAGGCGTTCCGAATTACCCGAACGCCAGCAGGTTCTGGGAAGTCGTTGACAAGTACAAGGTCACACAGTTCTACACAGCACCGACCGCAATCCGCGCACTCATGAAAGAGGGCGAGGAACCGGTCAAGAGGACATCCAGACAGAGTCTGAAGCTCCTGGGAACAGTTGGTGAGCCAATTAACCCGGAAGCATGGAACTGGTACAACAATGTTGTCGGTGACGGCCGCTGCCCAATCGTGGACACATGGTGGCAGACTGAAACCGGCGGTATTCTTATCACACCGCTGCCAGGCGCAATACCGACCAAGCCAGGTTCAGCAACACTTCCGTTCTTCGGAGTCGAGCCAGCAATAGTTGATGAGAAGGGCAATGAGCTCCAGGGCGCAGCAAGCGGCGCACTCCTTCTGAAAGGCGCATGGCCTGGAATCATGAGAACCGTTTACGGCCTTCATTCCAGGTTCAAGGAAGTCTACTTCAGCATGTACCCGGGCAATTACTTCACGGGTGACGGCGCAAAGCGCGATGAAGATGGCTACTACTGGATAACTGGCAGGATCGACGACGTCATAAATGTCTCGGGCCACAGGATGGGAACCGCAGAGGTTGAATCCGCTCTGGTTTCTCACCCGGCAGTCGCAGAAGCCGCGGTCGTAGGATTCCCACATGACATCAAGGGCCAGGGAATCTATGCGTACGTTACGCTGAAGAATGGCTACGAGTACACGGACGACCTGAAAAAGGAACTCAAGACCCATGTCAGGAATGAGATTGGACCTATTGCCCAACCGGATGAAGTTCAGTGGGCTCCAGGTCTGCCAAAAACTCGCTCAGGCAAGATAATGAGGCGCATTCTCAGGAAAATCGCTGCCAAGGAAATGGACCAGGTAGGGGACATTTCGACGCTCGCGGACCCGAGCGTGGTCGAAAACCTGATAAATACGCGGTAGGCAATCGGCAGGTCGATTGCAACCGATAAAATGCCTGCCTCGAAAGGGGCAGGCTCATTTACCTACTGGGAAACCTGGCGGTTTCCCCGAATTTTGTATTTCATTTGGTAAGAACATCGGGTTCGACTATTTGATTTCTTTAGGCTTCTTCGCCTTTTCTTCGGGACTTTGAAGATAATTTTCTTTTGAAACAATATTTCTCCCAATTTGCTTTTCCGCATCTTTTCTTGCATTTCCCGCTACCTGGCCGCCATCCTTCGCGGCGTCTTCACATTCTGGGTAGCCTTGGGAATCTCTGTGGCGCGTAATCTCGGTCGTGACCCTTTCGCCCAGCATGGTGAAAATCAGCTCAAGATCGTCCATGTGGTCCCTCAGGTTCTCCTTTTTCAGCCCTTTCAGACGTCTGTACTCGTTTGGTGTAATTCCAAATGTGGCCTTCGAGATTTCCGCGGTCAGGATGGCGTATTCCACTCGGGTTCCCACGCCCCGATTCTGCCATTCCTCGGTGAGTTCATCCCTTATGGCGATTCCTCTCACCCTTTTCTCAATCCAGTCGTCGGAATACCCTTTGGAGCGATATAGCTCTTTCATCCGCTGCTGGGCCAATTCAGGATTCTGAATCTCTTCTACACGCTCATAACCGACCCGTGCCAGCCACTGCTTGAAGGGCTCAGCCTTCTTGGAAGGAATTGACTGGATGATTCGGAATAATGATTTTGTGTTTGCGCAGTCCGTTAATCTCATTTTTCCGTCCAGGGATTCTAATTTCAACTGTACCCAAATTGGGGACAGTTCAAGACTGGCGAATTCCCTGTCCTTCACTTTCCCCCAATACTGCCTAGGGGTCGGACTGTCGGTCAATGCAGCGACTATATCCACCACCGAGAAATACCATTCTTCCTCATGCCAGATTCTCCGAATCCCCTTGCCCTCAAATACAACCAATGCCTTTTCCCGGTCCATTCGATTTTCTCCTATACATGATAATAACTCCGACCATTTAAAGGGTGTTGGGGGGTGGGTGAAAGTATCGGGGGGGTGGCGAGAGGAGGTAGAGACAAATGGAAGTTGGCTAATGCCGTAGCCCTGGAGCCGGGTTGTATGCCGGAGTATTTTTCTTTTAAGATTTTCTGCGCTGCGGTATTCTCTTTTGCAATTTTCTCCGCTGGATAGGCCTCCAAAAGATAATATCGAGAAAGAGAAA
>JAUSPR010000175.1 GCA_030655715.1 Thermoplasmata archaeon | reverse complement strand
CACATCATGGACTGGCCCATAGCGGGTAGCCCCACTGTGTGCATAGGTTCTTTTCCATATGATTTCATTAAGAAAATTAATATGCCCGAAAATTGCGTCCATTAATATTTTCAGATAATGACTGGCGGTGGGGTCGCAATGCAGATAAATAGAGCCTGTTGGCTTTAAAACCATATGCAATTCCTGCAATCTCGGAGCCATCATGGAGAGGTATGCCATCATGTCATTTTCTCCGAGAAATTGCCGGAATGCTTGCATAACTTGTGAGAGTTTACCGCCTTTTAAAACTGCCTCGTTATAGGCTTCTTCTGACTTCATACTCCAATGCCACGTATCCTCAAAAGCCTGTATCTGGGCTGCTGAATCCTTCCCATCTTGCTCAGCAAATAAAACGTTATAATCTTCATTACTATTAAACGGGGGGTCAAGATAGATTAAATCAATTGACTCTTTATCGACATACCGTTTCATTATGTCCAGATTATCCCCAAAGAAGAGTTTGTTCTTCTCCATGTGCATCGGGACATGATTATGTTTTACCCATATATTGTTTTGCAAAAAAATGAAGGGCGAGGTCTGACCATTTCTGGCCTGCCTATTGGAGAGATTGACCCCGCCCAAAGTGGGGAAGAGTTGATTATGATTTTTTCTTTTTCTTTGACTTCATTCGTTTCTTCATCTTTCTTGATAGGGTACTTGTAGATGAGTATACGATGTTTGATTTTAATTTAATACGGGTGGCGGGATTACACCCTATTTCATAATTCTCTTTCTGATGAATTTCTGCTGAACCGGCATCTACGATTTTATTTACAACATCAGTTATTTTAGTGATGTTAAATTCCCCCCTCCCATAAACTTCAACCCGGCTAATACCTCTACGTCGCAATCTTTTCATTATCTCTGTGGCCAAATCTTTGCGGGTTGTGAACTCATTGGCATAAACTGCATGAGGGAAGAAATCTAAGTACGATTCAAAATCTTTCTTAAACTTTGTTTTGTAGGATGGAGAACCCTGATATTCATATTGCATAATGTGTAATTCGGTTAATATTATCCCCTCAATGTATCCAGAACGGGTTAGATTGTAAATTTTCTTCCCGACTAACCTATACTTTGATTCCAAAATGCTGTTAAGTGTTCTGGCATCTTCCCAATTTTTTGAATCCTCATTATTCATTATAGCGTAACTCACCCTTATTGCCGATAAGTGCTTACCGTCAATTATTCCCTTATAATCTTTCAAAATTTTCTTTTGTTCTTTAGTGATGGATAGAATGCTAGCATCCTGAGAAATCAGGTCTGGCTTATTTAATACAAACCCCCCTGTTTTATCATTGAATAGTGTTTTAGCACTCTCATCATCCAAATCTGAATAATTTACATAATAATTTTTTTGAGTTATTGAGACTGACTTCCCTTTTATGTTTACTGAACTGTCTTCGCCCGTTTCCTTGCTGAATTTGGCCAGGACCGCATCTTTTATCCCTATTTTCCCTAATGTTTCTATAAAATTTTTGGCCAATAATACCTCTCCGTGCTATCTTCACCCGCGTCTATATTATTTTTTAATCTTCCAGATAATCATTTACATACCCGGCAAAGCAAATAGGATTTGCACAGCAAACAATTTCTGAACCTGGAAGGATGTGACCAATTCTCTCCTTTGTAATTGCCTTCTTGCAAGAATGGCAAACGATTGTCTCTCTATTTTTTTCTAAGTATCCATTTTTGTTGAAATTCATCCCCAAATTATTGACGATTGCTGGTAAATCATCTGGCTCAAATGTGATGAATCCAAAATCAGATGTGCTTACTTTTGTAATTTAATCCCCTCCGTTACTTGATTTAACTCCCAGTCTTTTTTTCTATATCACCATATATCCACAACCCATATTTATATTTAATCTCAGCATTCTCAATCCCCACATGTAATGGGCCATGACCCGAAGGGAAGAATGCGTCATCACAAACCAGATTTACCCCATATTCCGAACCTTCTCTCGGAAAGGCTTATATTCGGAGAACTGATTTAGGTTGATTAGTATAAGGAAGATGATTGTATGACGACACAACCGATGGGAATGAAGACTCACTTCAAGAATAAGCAGGGCCACGTGACTGGAGAGCAGCAATATCTTGATCTGGGGGCAATGCACTTCGCGGACGAGACCTCTGGTTCTCACAAGGGGGCCTCCGTAAAAGTTGCGGAGATTTACAGACTCGAGGATCTCAAGCATATCACAAAGCTCCTTTATGACGGCCATGTGCTTCTTATAGATTACACTGCAATGGCAAATGACGATTTGGCCATCAGGAGAATTTCAGCCGAGCTTCAGCAGGTCGCAACCGACGTGAAAGGCGATGTCGCAGGAGTTGGAAAGAACCTCCTGGTAGTCACCTCGAACGGTTTGCTAGTAGATCGCAACAAGATCAGAGGCAGCTACTAGGATAACTCCAAGTTAAACTAGATATATTTTTTTAATAAAATCTAGATTACATCATTCAGAAATAACCGACGTAATGAGGAACCTGTCACCCCGTAATCTCATTGCTTGCAGATTGCTGATTACGGAATTAAATTGGGAGTGATTACTTGATTATTGCTTACCCAGGGCGAATCCTCCTTATGCGCTGATTAAGTTGTGGATTCACCAATCGCTGTCTAAACAATGCGAGCAGTATGGCCATTCAATTTAGCTGGAATATATTGCCATGCCATGGTCGAATTTATGTAAGAAGATGAAAGGAATCAATTCAACGTTTGTTAGAAGTGTCTAAAGAATTCCTATTATTCCGATATCACCGACGTAATGAGGAACCTATCCCCTCTGTGCATTAGCGCGAAATACGTCCTTTCATGATTGACATGCCTCATCTTGACGCATCTTATCCTGAGCTGGATGCCTGTATCCCCTACTTCCTGAAGCTTGAGCATGATATTGCCATCTGCCAGAAAATCCTCCCGATATGGTCCGAAAGCCTCACTTCCGGGGTACATTTCCGAAATCAGGAAGGAAGTTACCCCCAACCTTTTCAGAAACCCGAAGAACTGGAATAGCTGCTGCCTGGGATTCTCCATCTCGATAAGAGAGTACAGCGCAGTGAGCGAGTCAATGGCCACGATGTCTATCTTGTCCTCTTTGACCCTTCTGGTGAGGTATTCTGTCACGAACCCCATCCAGTCTTGCATCTTGTCAACTTCGTCATATTCCATTCTCAATCTGGCAAGGTCCACGATGAACACGTCCTTCTCATCGAAGTTCCGGATGCCCAGTCTATCCATTGCAGTTAACAAACTATTTTTGGTCTCCTCCAAGGAAATGTAGAGGCTCCGCTTTTTGGAATGCAGGTGATTCTTATAAAGCAAATTAAGGCATACCGAGGACTTCATGGTTCCCGGAGTGCCTGAGACTAGCACGGTATGGCCCTCTGGAATACCGCCTTCCAGGGCCTCGTCAAAACCATCAATGTATGTTTTTATCATGACTCCACCACAGGAGTGCATAACGGATAGGAGATATTTAATTTATGCGCCAATGTAATTTAGGAAATGAAGGATGAAGAAAAGCCTCAATGTAAGAGCGTCTAAAATAGGGAGGCCTGGTGAAATTGGAGAGGCCTCATACCCTGCCCTATCAGGCAGGGCTTAGATTGAAATATGAATATAGAATGCTTTGTCACTTGCTTGGAGATTAATACCAATACCCCGCCCTCCAGATTTCAATCCAATTTCAACCTGCGTTCCAAATGTCCTCAGACTTTGGATACCGAATAAATCCAGACGGGGCATGCTGCATGGAGAATGTTCTCATAATATCTCATTTTTTTTGCTATATTATTGAAATGAATTCATAATTCTCCAAGAACAATCCAATATCTCAGCATGGTTCTTTCACCATCTGGCATTTCATTTTCCAGAACACCGCAGTTTGCGTTAATGATTCTGACAGATGCTGTATTTTCCTTGTCGCATGTCAGCAGGACTTTTTCAAGGCCAAGTTCCCGACATTTCTCCAGGGCCAGCTTCAGCATCAGAGTGGCATGCCCCTTTTCACGTTCTGAGGGGCGTACTCCATAGCCGATATGCCCTCCGAAATTCAACAGCCAATCGTTCAATCTGTGCCGGATATTGATAGCCCCGAGGATTCTACCAGCATTATCAATCAAGAAATACGTGTCAGCCGGGACCAGGTTAGGAGGGCACGTTTCCTGTCTCCGTATTGATTCTGAAGCCTCCAGCCAGGTTTTGAAATCCAGGCCTTGCGGGTCTATGGAGAACGGAGAGATTTTCTCTCCATTTTGTTCCCATTCCTTGACATAGTCGAGGTAGGCCTGCTCCAATTCTGGGGTTGGGAGGGTGAGTTTCAGAGTCAGTGAATTTACCATTATCTGGTTCATTACCCCTATATACATAATCTTATCTAAAGCACCGCGAGCAACTTTTATTACTTACTTCCCAATCCACGCATCATGCCAAAATGCCTCAAATGCCCCAAGAAATCAGTCATATCCATCCCCTACAGCGGCGCAGACCTCTGCAAGGACCATTTTCTGGAATCCGTGGAGAAACGCGCCAGGAAGGAGATAAAGTTCCAGGGCAAGCTTCCCAGGGGGTCAAAGCTGGCTGTCGCAGTCTCCGGGGGCAAGGATTCCATGTCCGCGCTTTCCATCCTGGTCGATACTTTCGGGTCC
>JAUSPR010000168.1 GCA_030655715.1 Thermoplasmata archaeon | reverse complement strand
CTGGTTGTGGGTGCTGGCATTTCCGGAATGCAAGCCGCGCTTGACATCGCTGACAAGGGTTACAGGGTCATCATGATCGAGAAATCCGCCACAATTGGCGGTAATATGGTCAAATTGGACAAGACCTTCCCGACGAACGACTGTTCAATCTGCACATCGGCGCCGAAAATGGTGGAGGTGGCCAGGCATCGAAACATCAAGCTCATCACCTATGCGGATCTCTCAAAGCTGGAGGGCGAACCTGGAAACTTCAAGGCCAGAATATTCCGCAAGAGCAAGTATGTGGACCCGGATAAATGCACAGGATGCGGTGACTGTGTACCAGTGTGCCCGGTCGAAGTAATCAATCCATTTGAGGAGAAGCTGGCAAAGAGAAAAGCCATCTACATTGAGTTTCCCCAGGCTGTTCCGATTGTCTACACCATAGATTATGATACCTGTGTGGGCTGCGGCTCATGCGAACGGTTCTGCGAGCCCGACGCGATTTCTTTCCTGGAAAAATCCGAGGACATCGAAGTGAATGTCGGCAGTGTCATCATTGCAACTGGCTACGAGCTTTTCGAACCCCTGGAGATGCGGCGTGAGTACGGCTACGGCAAGTATCCCAATGTCATCACGGCCATGCAGTTCGAGCGTTTGCTCTCGTCCTTCGGCCCTACGGATGGCAAGATGAAGCGGCCTTCGGACGGCGAGAAGCCAAAATCAATCGCCTGGATTCAATGTGTCGGTTCGAGAAGCAAGCAGCTTGGATTCCCTTATTGCTCCAGGGTCTGCTGCATGTACGCGACCAAGGAAGCATCCATTGCCAAGGAACTTGAACCAGAAATGGATGTCAGCGTTTTCTACATGGACCTCAGGGCATATGGCAAGGACTTCCAGCAATATTACGATAAAGCTCAGAGAATGGGTGTAGAATACATACGCTCAAGGCCATCATCAGTTTACCAGAATGATGACGGAAGTATTACAATAAGATACATGGACACCCATACCCGCGAGGTTACGGAGAAGACAGTGGACATGCTTGTGCTCTCAACAGCCATCATGCCCTCAAAGGAAAACAAGAGACTGGCAGAGGCCCTTGGCATTGAAATCGATGATAGCGGTTTCTTCCAAGTCAAATCCATTATGACTGACCCTATAATGACCACCCGTGACGGTGTTTTCCTTGCAGGTTGTAACCAGGGTCCCAAGGACATTCCAGACAGTGTGGCCATGGCCAGCGGTGCCGCTGCCAAGGCGGTTGCCCCGATAATTGACAGGGTCAAGGTAATTCCGATTCCTGACCCGCCCCAGAAACAGGTCGCCGGAGAGAAGCCCAGGATTGGTGTTTTCGTTTGTCACTGCGGCAAGAACATACACAGCTTCCTTGATACAGAAGAGGTGGCCAAATACTCAAAAACAATTCCCGGTGTAGTCTATGCCAAGGACATCATGTTTGCTTGCTCGGAAGATACACAGAAGGACATTCGCCAGAACATTGATGCGCTGAACCTGAACAGGGTCATAATTGCAGCATGCTCACCCATCACCCATGGCGGACTTTTCGAGGACACGCTGGTCGAGGCTGGCCTGAACAAATATCTCTTCGAGTTCGTAAATATCAGGCAGCATTGTTCCTGGGTGCATTCCCATAACAAGGTGACCGCCACCCAGAAGGCAAAGGACCTGGTGAGAATGTCGATTGCAAAATCCATATTGCTAGAACCGCTGAGCCAGGAGGAGGTGGACGTCACCACCGGAGTACTGATTATCGGCGGTGGATTGGCAGGCATGAGAGCCGCGCTCGCACTTGCAGACATGAAGATTCCCTCATACATAATCGAGAAAGATTCTGAATTGGGTGGCCAGCTCAGACATCTTCACACGCTGTTTCCCTCGGACATCAAGGCCAGCGAAATTATTCAACCAATAATCCAGCAGGTAGAGGCCAGCGAGTACATCACGGTTTACAAAAATTCCACCCTGGAGAATATAGAAGGATATATTGGAAATTTCAAGGCCATGATTAAATCTCCAGATGGCGAAATCGAGATTGATTACGGGACAACAATAATCGCATCCGGATTCGGCGAGATTGATATGACCGGCAAATACGGATACGGCCAGAGCCGGAAAATAATGACCCAGACCGAATTGGAAGGACGCATCTTGAAGAACGACCTGCCGAAACCAAAGAAGATCGTCATGATCAATTGCGCTGGTGCAATGGACAAAGAAAGGCCCTACTGCTGCAGAATAGGCTGCGGCGTGTCCATCAAAAATGCAAAGCTTCTCAAGGAGAAATTCCCGAATTCTGACATTTACATACTGTACCGAGACATACGCGTTTTCGGAAAAGATGAGGAAGAATATTTCGCCAAGGTAATCGAGGATGACCATATCAAAATAGTGCGCTATTCCTCTGAGGAACAACCGAACGTCGTAATCGATGATGATGGAAATATCACAGTCAAGGTCAGGGACCAGGTCTATAACGAGGATATTACCATCCCGACTGACTTGCTTGTGCTCACTGCCCAGACCCAGGGCGATCCATCCGCGCACAAGCTGGTTGAGATGTTCAAGATCCCAATAGGGCCAGGTAACTTTTTCATCGAGGCGCATGCCAAGATTAAACCACTGGATTTCGCAACCAGCGGAGTTTATTTCTGTGGCTCGGCGCATTTCCCGAAGAACCTGGCAGACACCATCGCCCAGGCCGAGGGTGCGGCTTCAAGGGCAGCCATCCCTATACTCAAGGGCAAGATTACCCTTGAGGGCATAACCGCTTTGGTGGATGATGCCAGATGTGTAGGTTGCGGACTATGTGTTGAGGCGTGCCCCTATTCTGCCATCGAGCTTACCGAGGAAGGAAAAGCCCTGGTAAACGAGGCACTCTGCAAGGGCTGCGGTCTGTGCAATGCTACATGCCGCTCTGGTGCGATCCAGCAGAAAGGATTCAATGACCATCAAATTCTAGCAATGATAAAGAGCGCAATGTTCGAGGTGATTTAATGACCCAAGAAAATACGGCGAAGGGCGAGTGGGAACCGAAAATTATAGGATTTTTATGCAACTGGTGCAGTTATACCGGAGCGGACCTGGCCGGAACTTCCAGGCTCCAGTACCCTGCCAATATCAGAATTATCAAGGTCATGTGCTCGGGCCGTGTGAATCCCCAATTCATCTTGAAGGCTTTTCAGGAGGGTGCCGACGGAATTCTTGTATCAGGCTGCCATCCCGGGGACTGCCATTACATTGAGGGGAATTACCATGCGCGGAGAAAACTTACTTTGCTGATGGACCTCCTGGACTACATGGGCGTGGACTCTAAACGTTTTGAAATGTCCTGGGTCTCTGCCTCGGAAGGCCAGAAATTTGCAGAGGTCGTGACAACATTCACCAATCAAATTAAGGAAATGGGGCCTCAAACAAAGCTCAGGGGCGTGAAATAAATGATTGACTTCAAAGCCCTGGAGGCCGAGATCAAAGCCACAGCGAAGAAGTGGCTTGAGAGCGGCGATGTAAAGTTTGTCATAGGATATGAAAAGAGTCCAGAATGCCAGGTAGCCAGACCATTTTTTGCCCATACGCCGGAGGACACTGAAAAGCTCTACTGGGGCCCTGACTGCATCAATAATCTCACCCTATATCTGGTAGAGGAGATGAAGAAGAAACCCAAGAAGGGCCAGGAGCCTTTTACACATGCTGTTGGAATAGTTGTCAAACCCTGTGATTCCAGAACCATCGTGGAGCTCATGAAAGAGCATATGGTTCCCAGAGAAAGAGTGAAGATTATGGGAATCATAAGCGAGGAGTCAATAAACCCGGACAAGCTGGATGCAGCATTGAAGGATGTG
>JAUSPR010000132.1 GCA_030655715.1 Thermoplasmata archaeon | reverse complement strand
CTTTTGATTTCCAACCCAGGTCATTGATGTATTTCTCCGAGGAAATGGACTCGTATTTGTCAAATTGGCCTTTCCGCCAGTTGCTTGTTGGCAGAAAATGGCCCACCTCATGTCCCACCCTCACCCACATTGTGGTTCCCTTGGTTATTCGCTTTTCCCTGACTGGGTGTGCGACAATATCTTTAGTCATCTGGGTGGAGAGTTCTCTGAACTTCTGATGGTCATGATACTTCACTTTTTCATTCCCTTCCAGTACAATGGCCTTCAGATTCTTGGAGCCCATTACTGCGCCGGCACCGCCCCTTCCGTACTGTCTGAACTGCTCGGTTGAAATGCAGGCATATCTAACCAGGTTCTCGCCTGCTGGCCCTATCGAGGCCACCGTACATTTGGGGTGCAATTCCTTGAGCATTTTCTCGGTTTCGAAGCACCCCTTGCCCCAAAGATGGCCAGCATCATGAATTTCCGCGCCCTCAGGAGTTATTCTGAGGTAAACCGGGGAGTTGGACTTTCCCTTTATAACAAAATAATCTATGCCAGTTCCCTTTATCGCAGTTCCTGAACGGCCCCCAGCATGCGAGTCCAGAAATCCGCCTGTCAGCGGCGACCTGGTGACCAGGCAGGACCTGTTTGATGTCGTAATTGATGTTCCGGTAAGCGGGCCTGTAAGAAATATCATTGGATTTTCTGGTTTGAAAGCATCCTCCGATGTATCAAGCTTACAGAGCAGGGCCAGTCCCAGGCCTTTTCCCCCCATGAAATTTTCGAGAATATCTGTATCCAGTTCTCCCTCTTCGGTCTTTCCGGAGGTTAGGTCGATGGCCAGAAATTTTCCATGATACCCGCCATTCACCCGTCTCACATCTCCTGATGCATGTTGATGACGTCAATCATGATTGCAAAGCCTGTCTCCAGCTTTCCCGCGCCCGGGCCCAGGATGGTGATGTCGCCCGAAAGGTCGGTCTTGAAGGTGAGCGCGTTCACTGCGCCGCCGACGCCAGCCAGCGGGTCGCTGAGCGGCAGCTTCACCGGTTTAACTGACGCGATAATCTGGCCGTTCTCCAGCTTCGTTGAACCAATGAGCTTGTACCTCATTCCTTCGGACTTGGCCTTCTGTATGTCCTCGATTGTGATGCCTGAGATACCAATTCTTTCCTTTGCATCCGAGGGCTTCAGGGAACCGCCCAGCACCACGTTTGAAAGGATAATGACCTTGGCCAGAGCATCGAAGCCTTCGACGTCCGCAGTTGGGTCAGCCTCGGCATATCCGAGCTTCTGGGCAAGTGCCAGCGCGTCCTGGTATGACATATTTTCGTCTTCCATTTTTGTCAGCATGAAGTTGGTCGTGCCGTTCAGAATGCCCTTTATCTCGTGGATATCGTTGACTGCCAGGCAGTAATCAAGCAAGTCAAATATCGGAGTTCCTGACATGACAACGCCCTCGTATTTGAACAGGACATTGTTCTTTTTGGCTAGGTCAACCAGTTCCTTGAAATGGAGCGTTATCGGCCCCTTGTTGGTCGTGGCAACGCACATGCCCTTTTCAAAGGCAGTTCTGATGTGAGAAGAGGCTGGCTCGCCAGTCTTGATGTCTGTGTATGTGACTTCCACCATGATGTCGGCCTCGGCCTGCTTCAGGATGTCTATGCTGTTGAGCCCGACAATCGCGCTTTCGACAGGGAAGTCATGGACAGTTCCTTTGGCCTTCACATGTTCCAGGAACGCTGGTATGTCAATACCGTCCTGAGCCAGAATTGAGCCCTTCATCATGTCTGCCACGCCGACAAGCACAGGCTCGAAATCGAACTTGTTCGCAAGCAATTCCTTCTTCTTCACCAGGATTTCAAGAAAACCCTGGCCTACAACTCCGCACCCTATCAGTACAATTTTTCTCTGCATAGATTCTCACCTTGGCTGGCAATAATGGAAGAGAATATTTAATTGTATCTTTATTAATTGACTGAGACATGTAAATCCACAACCAGAATTATCCTTTTTGATTATCGAAAAGTGATTTTTCCCCCGAAGGTTTTATATCCGAGTGAATGTTATATTTCTTCGAGCACAAGCGAATGGAGCACTGGACAAATGAAAAAAGATATCTGCGACCTATCCCCCGATGAGTGGATCAAGAACCTCAAGTTCGACACCACCGACCAGGTCAAAATACCCCCAAGTTTAGCTGACCAGGTAATCGGTCAGGAAGATGCAGTTTATATTATTAAAAAAGCGGCTGAGCAAAAGCGCCATGTCCTTCTCATTGGCGAGCCAGGCACAGGAAAGTCCATGCTGGCCAGTTCCATGGTGGACTATCTTCCCAAGGGTGAACTTGAGGACGTAATCGCATACCCGAACCCTGAAGACCCAAACGAGCCGATTATCAAGATTGTTCCCGCTGGAAAGGGCAAGGAAATTGTCATGGCCCAGAAAAAAGAAGTAATGCTGCGCCAGAACCAGAAGTTCCAGACAATGTTCACTATTATTTTCCTTATAGTCGGTTTCGCGATAATAATGTTCGTGATAGACCCAGCACACAATCCGATGTGGATTTTCTTCGGAATTCTCGCGGCCGTCTTCATCTACATGGCCACAAGAATGCCTGGTGCCCAGCGTCAGGAAGTAGGCCAGATACCCAAGCTCCTGATGGGTCATCAACCTCAGGACATGCCTCCGTTCATTGACGCAACCGGTGCGCATGCAGGCGCTCTTCTCGGGGACGTGAAGCACGATCCGTTCCAGAGCGGTGGATTGGAAACCCCGCAACACGACCGTGTCGAGGTCGGAGCAATTCACAAGGCCAACAAGGGCGTCCTGTTCGTCGATGAAATAAACATGCTGAAAATGGAGAGCCAGCAAAGTCTGCTCACCGCATTGCAGGAGGGCAAGTTTCCGATTGTCGGCCAGAGCGAGCGCAGTTCCGGCGCAATGGTGAAGAGTCAACCTGTCCCATGCAGCTTCGTGTTGGTCGCAGCAGGAAATCTTGATTCAATTTACGGAGCAAAAGACGAGAACGGCATACAGCACGGGGGAATGCACCCCGCACTCAGGTCCAGAATCCGCGGCTATGGTTATGAAACTTACATGAAGACCGTTATGCCAGATACTGATGAGAACCGGAAAAAAATGATCAGGTTCGTTGCCCAGGAAGTCGTGAAAGACAAGAAAATACCTCATTTCACGAAGGAAGCGGTCGCAGAAATCATTCGTGAATCACAGAGGCGCTCCGGGCGCAGGGGCCATCTCACACTCAGATTAAGAGAACTTGGCGGTCTGGTCCGGGTTTCCGGCGACATTGCCAAGGAGCACAATCTTCCTTTCGTAACAAAGGATGAGGTCCAAATGGCCAAGCGCGTTGCCAGGTCGCTGGAGCAGCAGATAGCTGACCGCA
>JAUSPR010000137.1 GCA_030655715.1 Thermoplasmata archaeon | reverse complement strand
AATGAATATCTTGTTAATATCTTTTTTTGGAATCTGTTTCCGGAATTCAAAGCGCTTCTCACCATTGAAAATCTTGGTAACGAATTCAGGCTTAATCGATAATAATATTTTCATTTATCATCATCTATTTCTGTATTTTGTTGTTTCATTCGCTTTTGTTTCTTCTGCGTCAATTGAAGGTAATTCTCGTTTGACACAAGTGATTTGCCAGTCTTTTTCTCGATTTCCCTTCTGGTGTTCCTGGCAATTGTACCCCCCTCGATAGCGGATTCTTTGCAATCCTCGAATCCTTTCGCATCTTTTGAAATCGTGATGTCGGTGGTGGCCTTCTCGCCGATCATGGTCAGTATCAATTCCCAGTCGGTCATGTGGTCCCTTAGATTTTGGCCTAGCTTTTCTAAGCCTTTGAATTCTTTGTATTCCTTTACTGCCTTCCCGAAAGTGGCTTTGGTTATCTCGTTTGTCAATATGGCAAATTCTTTTTCTTCTTCGACTTCCCTGCTCTTCCACTCGTCTGTAAGATCCTGCCGTATCGCTATTCCCCTGAGCCTTTTTTCTATCCATTCCTTCGGATAGCCTTTTAGCTCGTAATACTCCCTTACCCGGTCCTGGGCGATTTCAGGATTTTCAATCTCGTCAATCCTCTCTTTCCCCATCTGTGCCAGCCACTGCTTGAACGGCTCTGCTTTCTTTGAAGGAATTGACTGGATGAGTCTAAATGCGTCTTTCGTATCCACACAGTCAGTATAACGCATTTTTCCATCCCTTGCTGGCATCTTCAAACCGTGACAAATTGTCACGAGTTGAGGTTCTCGTTGTTTCAGCTTTCGCCAGTAGGCCATTTCGTCCTTGCTGTCCGTGAGTATTGCAACGATATCGGTGACCGAATAATGCCACTCCTCATTGAACCATATTCTTCGAATTTTTATGTCCCGAAATACCACCAGTGCGTCCTCTCCGGCCATTTTTCTTTCCTCGCAAGGATTATGGGTGTTTTGGTTCTTAAAGGGTTATAGGAGGTTAGCGAAAGTATAGGGCAAGCGGAAAATTACAGGCGGGGCATGGTGGGGGTGGCCGGGGCTACGGCACCGGCCAACTCCCACTTGTCCCGTTCAACCGCCCAAACCACTTTATTCATCCAGCCATCTCGGGGAAGTTCCAACAACCAAGTATTAATAATTATAAATCAATTGCATGTTTCATGAAATGGCCATCAACAGCCTTCTTCAGCCGTGTCAACGAGAGAAATTGCATTGCCCTCCTGGCCATTCTGTTTGTTATAATGTCTATCCTCGTTGTATCTGTGCCATACGATCCTTCGACCGACAAGGCCGATGCAACCACAAATGACATCTGGGTTGAACAATTTTCTCACGGCATCCATTACATTCCTTATGACGAATGGACATACGGCCAGACACAGAGCGTGGTTGTCGAATACGAAGGCCAGTACGTGGTTGTGAACGAGAAAGGACCCGGTCATGTCATCATGATGCTGCCTTTCTACATGGCCGGAATGGACTGGTTATTTTCAATTGTGATGGTTGGCCTGGCAATACTGGGAACTTACATGCTGGGGAAAAGGCTCTTGAGCTGGCAGGTTGGTTTTATCGCCTCGCTTTTGGTGCTTTTCAATCTTGTTGTCATTGTAATGTGGCACAGGTTTTACTGGACTGACGCGAGCACGATGCATCTCATGGTGCTGGCTTTCTGGCTCCTGGTGGAAGGAAATTATCGGTATAACGGGAAGTCTCTGGACCCTGGTAAGACGGACATTGCGTCGCCCAGGGAAAGGTTCATGGGCATGGTCATTTGCATATTATCCGGACTGGCATTCGGGGCCTCGGTGTCCACCAGGTATCCGACAGGATTGCTGATTGCGGCATTTGTCCTGTACCTGGCTGGGTTCTATTTCCTCAGGACCTGGCCAAGCTTGAAGGAAAAGAATTACAAGACGGTTTTAAAGAAAGGAATGCCGCTGATATTCCTGCTGGGCGCGTTCACCATCGGCCTGTTAATAGTTCTTGTGCCCCTTACCCAGTACAATTCCACTTATTTCGGAGGGCCATTCAATTCGGGTTACGATGCCACGACCCTGATGGACTTCAACAGAACCGGTGTTCTGGACATACGGAACTCAACGGCCAGCTGGACAAGCAATGTTGTTTCATACATTTCCACGGCCCTGGAAAATCTGATATTGCTCATGCCTGTATTCTTGAGTCGATTGCCTGCACTTATTTTCCTCCCCCTTGGCGCCTATTTTCTGAGGAAGAAAAAATTGGAACTGGCTGTCCTGCTCTTATGGGTCGGTATAAATTTCTTCACTTATCTATCGCTGGAATGGGTGGCCATGTATGCACGCCCGGGCCTTGTTCCCCTGGAGCCAAGGTACTGGATGCCCTCGCTGCCGGCAATCTCAATACTGGGAGCCTTTGGAATTTACGGATTTGCGAACTGGATAGCTAAAAAGAAATCTCAGGAAAATAGTAGGCCAGATTATAAAAGCCGCACAGTTAAAATATTACTAACAGGAGCGATTGTAGGTGTTCTGATTCTCTGGTCCTTTGTACCGGCAGTCAGTTATCTCCAGGACCCGAACATCCAGGGTGGAAACCAACCCCCTCCAAACCAACAGGTCATGTTGGTAACCACTGACCAGCTTCTCTCGGTTCCGCAAGAATATGTGGATAGAGCAGTAGTACTCGAAAATGTGGAGGTGATTTCCGTTCGGAATAACATGGTGGAGGTCAGAAGCCAGAATTCCTCGAATCAGGATACTGTGCCTGTGAGGTTCGTTGAATGGCCACCGGGGACTTTGCCCAATTTTACACTAGGCCAGCATCTTACCATAAGAGGAATGTTCGTCAGGGAACCCGCGCCGCCCGGAACGCTGCCTGGCTATTTGGTGGGCGTGAAGTACGGAACACAGGACTTTGTCCGATTACTTCCGTGATTGGGCAACCTGGGAATACCCACGATTTTCTTATATAATCGAATTATGATTTTAGATTGGTGAGAACATGTGTGGAAGAATGTGTATATTTCTATTGACAGCGATTTTATTGCTGGCCAGTTTACCTTTAGATGTATCTGGTGATATGAATTATTTTGAGGATAATTTTGTCTATGGGGGCGGTGGAGTCATATATTTGCAGGATTCGGCATACTTTGATGGATATGATGCCAGTGATATGAGGAAAATGTATGATGCGTTTGGTAATTCCGATGGATATCTTTCTCAGGATGATTTGGATGCTTATAATTCATTCATCACTAGTATGGACATATATGGTCGAACCAGTTTATACAAATTGGATGGTGGGTATGGAGCAATTGAAAATTTGGCTTCTGAATTTGAAAATGCAGAAGGCCCGGTGAACAGCACTGAATCCTGGAAGCTTATTAGTCATAGAAGATTCCATTTTGAAGAATCTAGCCAGGTGTTTCATACATTCAGTTTTGCATATGTGACATTGGGGCCCATATATGATACGCATTCCAATTTTACTTTTAAGGTACCCAGTAGTTGGAAGATAACCAATTGCACGGGTCTGGAAGAAATGTCTATATCATCAGACGGAAAAATTGTGGAAGGTCTAGCTCCATTCAATCAAGATATAAAAGTCAGATTCAAAAAGATTGGCGCCATCGATATGGTACCGATTTACATCGGCCTGTTGATATTCCTCCTCATCGGCGGACCACTGCTCGCAATTTATGCGAAGTACAAGCTGGACCAGAGAAAAACCGATAATGAAGAGAAGAGGAGACCAGAATGCTTGAAATCATTCCAGGCCAATCAATACAAATGCACGGTATGCAGGTTCATGGAGGAATGCGAAAATAATGGCCCTGAAAACCTTAATAGCCAGTGAAGAAAAGGTCTGCATCGGTTAATGTAGGTATTTTCCATTCTCCTTTAGGTATCTCTTGAAGAACCATTGCAGAAACACAGAATCGTCATCCTTGACCTGCGATCTTTCCAGGGCGTTATAATAACTGTTTCGACCCTCATATGGAATGTCCAGCATTGGAAATCCTCTTTTGTACAGAATGAAATTCATCATCAACCGGCTTATCCGGCCATTGCCATCTGCGAAAGGATGGATGGTGACAAGCTTCAGGTGAGTGAGAGCCGCGAGTTCGACCGCATGGAGCTTGTTATTGTGTTTCCTGTACCACTGGATGAACTCTGTAAGCATTGGGTAAACCTCGATGGCGAGAGGAGGACTGAACCGGCTTCCGGAGATTTCCACCTGAACCCGCCTGAGGGTTCCAGCAATCTCATGGTCTGTAGT
>JAUSPR010000125.1 GCA_030655715.1 Thermoplasmata archaeon | reverse complement strand
AGCCAGATCTTCAGATGTGCAAAAGGACATAATTGGTCGTTTGGGGCTATCTGGGTATATAAACTCCGAAAGCTAGGTTATTATCATGAAAAAGCGGAATTCATCGCGCCGTACACCCTGAAGGTGGGCAAGGAAACCATCACCTCAAAATTCATTTTGTTATGCCTCGGTTCCGAGATTGCCATACCGCCAATACCGGGCCTCGATAAGGTCAAATATCATACGAGCGACACAATACTGGACATCGACAAATTGCCTGAAAATATCACCATCATTGGTGGCGGCTATGTTGCAGCCGAGTACGGGCATTTCTTCTCTGCCATGGGTTCAAAAGTGACAATCATTGGCAGAAATCCGCAGTTCCTACCCGGGGAAGAGCCGGAAATTTCCGCGCTCGCGCTGAAACAAATGTCAAAGCACATGAAAATTGTGACCAATCATGAGGTTGTGGAAGTGCAAGGCGGTTTCCTAGGCAAGAAAAAGCTCATAGCCAAGGACAGGGCCACAGGCAAGACAATTGCCATCGCTGCCGACGAAATAATGGTCGCAACTGGAAGAGTGCCGAACACCGACATCCTGCACCCTGAAAAATCAGGAATAGAACTGGACAAGAAGGGTTGGGTCAAAACAAACCAGTACCTGGAGACCAGCCAACCAGGAATCTGGGCGCTCGGAGATGCCAACGGCAAATTCCTGTTCAAGCATGTGGCGAATTATGAATCCCAGGTGGTGTATTACAATGCGGTGCTGAAAAGGCCGATGACTGCCGAATACCATGCTGTTCCGCATGCAATATTTACCTACCCGGAAATTGCCGGCGTCGGAATGCGCCAGGCCGAGGCCATCAAGGCCATCGGAGAGGCGAACATCCTTATCGGATTTTACAAGTACGAGGACACTGCCAAGGGCATGGCCATGGGCTCGGAAGGTCATTTCGTCAAAGTCATTGTCGAGGCAAAAACCAGAAAGATACTGGGTGCCCACATAATCGGGGACCAGGCCTCGGTGCTAATCCAGGAAATCATAAACTTGATGTACACACAATCCGGTAGCATGATGCCGCTCACCATGGCGATGCACATACATCCTGCGCTGAACGAAGTTGTGGACAGGGCATTCGGCCGGTTAATGTCTGTGGCGCAGTACAATCATTTTCAACAGCACGAGCGCGGGGAAGCGCATGCCGAGCCTCATAATCACTAGAAAAGAGCAGCCATCTCTTTACAGAGCGCCTCAAGGAACTGGACATCGTCATCGCCAAACGATGACTTGGTGTGCGAGTCAATATCCAGCTGGGCAATGAACTTACCTTTCTTCATTATGGGGACCACAATTTCCGATTTCACCCATGGACTGCATGACAGATAATTATCCTCACTGGCCACGTCCTGTGAAATGAATGTACGAGGATTTTGGGCCACCTGGCCGCATATGCCCTTGCCAAACGGAATTTTGATATGTTCGGTGATCTCGCCGGCAAATGGACCGAGCTTCAGTTCCTTTTTCTTGAAATCAGCTAGATATATTCCGACCCAGTCATAATGTTCTATTTCCTCTTTCAAGAGATGGCAGACCGCTGTTAACACATCTTCCTGGCTTCCGCCGGACGTAATTAACTTGCCTGTCAAATTGAGCAGGCTGGCATATTGTGAGTTCATTTCTTTCCCTCCAGTTCATCCCAGGATTTTAGCGCTCTTCTGATGTGAGGGATTGTAATAGAACCGCCAACTATCAGGCCTACATCCATGGCTTCGATTATCTCGACCTCCGGAACGCCGGCTTTATGGCACTGGACAAGATGATAGTTGATACAGTCGTCGCATCTCAGGACCAGGGAGGCCACCAGCCCAAGCATCTCCTTCTGCTTTGCAGGAAGTGCGCCGTCCTCGTAGACCTTCGTATCCAGGTTGAGGAATCGCTTCATGTTCATGTCTGCTTTGGACATCATGAGTTCGGCCAGTTTTTCCCTTTCCTTTTGAAATTCTGAAATGTCGGACATTCATGCACCTTGAACGGGGTAAGCACATCAAACTTTTATTGTTTTCCAAGCGCCCGATTTAAAACGCCACAGGATGATTACAGACCTTGCGTAATATTCGAGAACGAAAGCCAGCCAGGCACCGAAAATGCCCCAACCGAGATATATGCCCATGAATGCCGCAATCGGCAGCCTGATTGCATAAATTCCGAATGTGGAAGCATACAGCGGCCACCTGGTGTCACCCGCGCCCCGTAAACCGCCGGCAAGAGTGAAGAATATTCCAACCGCAGGCATGCTGAAGGCCAGCATTCGAATCCAGAGCGTCGTATACTTGATTGTGTCTGGATCGCTGATGAACAATTTGGCTATTGGGGTCGCCAGCAGGAAAAGTACAATTCCGACCACGCTCATCACAATGGCAGAAAGCTTGGCTGATTCTATGGCACTCTTCTCAGCGGTCCTGGGTTTTTTAGCACCAAGGTACTGGCCGACGAGCGCCGTAGCTGCCATGGAGAAACCCATACCAGGCATGAAAGCAAGGCTCTGAATTCTCATTCCAATCTGATGGGCTGCAAGTTCCACGGTGCCGAAATACACGATTATGAAGGTATAGACAAGGAAGCCAGTTTGAATGAGCACCTGCTCTGTGGCCGCAGGCGTTCCAATTTTCATTATCTTGCGCATTATCGAGCCATCGAAAAAAACATGATTCCTCCGAAGCTTTAGTTTGTGCCGCCCATGCAAAAGTATGTACAGATAGGCCACAGCTCCAATCATGAAGGATATTACATTGCCTATAGCAGCGCCTTTCACGCCCATGGCTGGAAATCCGAGATAACCAAATATGAGCACGTAGCCAACAAGGATGTTCACTACATTGTTCAATATTCCAACCATGAGCGGCGTCTTCATGTCCCCAGAGCCTCTGAGGGCCGCCGCAGAAAGGAACTCAATGAACTGGAACGTCGTACCAATGAAGGTAAATTTCACGTAAATCGACCCGAGCTCCAGAACATCTGGCTCCGAACCGAAAAGTGCCAGAAACTGAGCACCCATGAACCATCCGATTATGGTGAGCGGAATCGAGAGAATTATTCCCAGTAAAAGAGACTGTTTGAGCGTGCGATTGGCCATCTCCGGTTCTTTTGCACCAGTATACCTGGCCACGAGGGCAATGGTGCCAGCGCTGATTGCCATCATCACCGCAAAGGAAATCATCACTACCTGGCTGCCAAGGCCGACGCCCGCCACGGCCGCGGGTCCGAGCCTGCCAACCATTATCATGTTGACAGTGAGCATGAGTGTGGAAAATAAATTAGTTAAAATAATTGGCCAGGCGAAATTGATTATTGTTTTCCTCAACCGGGATTTTTTGTCTAACACTTGCATGCAGATGCATAAATAGTCGAGGTTTATTTAAACGTATGCACGAATGCGCATATGTACAAAAGTATATATATAGCCGGGGGCATCATGAAATTAATGGTTGACGAGATAAGGATAATTGACGACCCTGCCATAATCAAGCTGGTCACGGACGAAACCAGACGGACTATCATGGAAGTATTAAGAGTGAACCGTCTCACTGTTGCCC
>JAUSPR010000111.1 GCA_030655715.1 Thermoplasmata archaeon | reverse complement strand
CATGAGAGCCATGCCTAATATTATCCCAATAATAACCGTGTGATTGTGACCGTAACGATGAGCCATCGGAAGAAGTTCGTCCACAGAAATATACACCATGACGCCAGCTACAAATGCCAAAAGGGCGGCTAGAACCCCAACGGACAAAAACGGCATCAATATCAGGTAACCGATAATTGCCCCGATGGGCTCTGCGAGACCGGATAAAAAAGAATATTTAAATGCTTTTTTTCTATCTCCTGTGGCATAGTATATCGGTACAGACACGGATATGCCCTCTGGAATATTGTGAATCGCTATTGCCAAGGCGATAATGATGCCGAGCTTTACATTACCAAGTGCCGTGCCGAAAGTGGCTAGCCCCTCGGGAAAATTATGAATCCCTATTGCCAACGCGGTGAAAATTCCTGCCCTCATTAGCCCTTTATTCACTTTTCCCTTCTTGATATCGGAGGGTGCCTTGAAATCATGGGGATTCTCGGCTTGCGGGATTGCCATGTCGATGATGCCGATAAATAAAACACCAATAAAGAAAGCAAGAACGCCCATAGCTTCTCCAGCACCTTCTATCCCATTTGGTAGAAGTTCCATAAAAGATACATAGAGCATTACACCACCTGAGAAACCAAGCGAGAAAGAGAGATATATCATCTTTGGCTTCTTGATAAAATATGCAATGGCACTCCCTATCCCTGTTGAAAGACCGGCAAGGGTCGTAAGTAATAATGCTACTATTACCGCATCCATAGTGAACAACCTTGATTTGGATTCTTACTATTAGCCTTTGTGTATCTCATTTGAAATATTTGTCCATCCTATCAAAAGCCTTGTTTATCTCATCCTCGGAAACGCAGAACGACAATCTCAAATGCCCTTCCCCGGTTGGTCCAAAAGCGATCCCCGGTGTTGTCGAGACCCT
Organism: Thermoplasmata archaeon; assembly: GCA_030655715.1. GTDB lineage: Archaea > Thermoplasmatota > Thermoplasmata > SG8-5 > SG8-5 > UBA147. The sequence goes on along the minus strand of JAUSPR010000111.1, from coordinate 12,248 downwards.
GGCTTCCTTCAATAGTCTCTTGCAAAAGGTTGTGGAATCCTTTCCCTCTTCTGTCAGTATCTTGGGGAACATCAGATATGAACCTTCAGGTTTCTGGTATTCGAAAATTGAATCCAGCTTATCTAGCCGTTCGCACATAAGATTGCGCATTTTTTGATAATGGTCTCTGAAGTCCTTGATACAATCCTGCGACCCCTTGAGAGCGGCAAGAGCAGCATATTGAGAAACTACTGGCGCACATATGGCAAATGGGATATGTGCTTTGGTGATATGCGGTATAATCTCTTCATCCGCATGCAAATATCCCACTCTCCAGCCAGTCATTGCATAATTCTTTGTGAACGTGAAACAGCTTATCACGTTTTTCTTCATCTCTGGTATTGAACCCATACAAAAATGTTTTTTATCGTCATAAACAAAATACTCATAAGCTTCATCGGTAATAACCATTAGATTATTTTCCAGAGCAATGTCTGCCAGTTGTCTGAGTTGCTTTTCACTAAAAACCGTCCCGGTCGGATTGCTGGGAGAGGCATACATTATGGCCTTTGTCTTTGGAGTTATAGCTTTTCTAACTGCATCAATATCCCAAATAAAACCTTCCTCTTCTATCAGAGGAACAATTACTGGCTTTCCAGAAGCAAGAACAACCTCTTGAATATGGGTGGAATATGTCGGTGAGGGAAAGATAACTTCATCACCTGGTTCGATGACTGCCATTACTGCGGCGGACAGTCCCTCAACCGCGCCAACTGTTACTATTATTTGGAAAGGATTTGCTTCAATATTGTTATATTTCTTGAGTTTCTTGACTATTTCTTCACGCAGTTCCAGCAACCCCGAGCTGGGGGAATAGCCGCCTACCAGGCCGTCCCTTATTGCAGATATTGCTCCTTCCTTGATATGTTCTGGCGTGTCTGATGTTGGTTTTGCCCAGGAAAGAAATGCCACATCTTCCACTTCTTTAGACAATCTTGTCATTTCGTGAATTGCCGATTCTTGTATTTGGGCTACTCGATTTGATATTCTCCAGTTATCTTTCATCCTGTTTCCTCTTATAGCTTATTAATGGTATATCTCTGAGTCATAGGAATCTCTTTACTATGGGTTCCAGCATCTCTCTGGGCAATGCTCCTGTTTGTTGATCTGCTAAGCTTCCGTTTTTAAAAATCAACATTGTTGGGATGCTCATTATTCCATATTTTCCCGCAATCCGTTGATTGACATCGACATTCAGCTTCCCAAAGACTATCTTTCCCCGATAGTCGTTTGCCAGCGCTTCAATTACTGGGCCAACCATTTGGCAAGGCCCACACCACGGAGCCCAGCAATCCACCACTACAACCGGATATTTTTTTATAATCTCGTCGAAGTTCTGGTCGGTCACCTCTATTGTGCCATGTGGCCATTCCAAAGCCCCTTGCGTTTCCTGTTTCTTCTTTTCCAACAGGGATTTCATTTTTTTCTTTCTGATTTCTTCCAAGTCAGCATCGTATTCATTTCTTTTTTCGGTCATCTATAATTCCTCCTTGTTGCGTTCATTTTTCCTCATAAACAATCTCCCCCGATCCACATGGTTTGACCCTATCTGAGAACCTCCTCTCAATCGCTGTTTTGTAGGCTGTACAGTGGCAAGGAACAATCAGGGAAAGATTATCCAGTTGGTCGAGTTTGTCAAAACTGTGAAATCCCCCTATTGCTCCGATTACCTTTCCAAATTCTCTTGCAGTCTTCAAGATAATATCTAAGCCAGGATGGGCACAACCAGTGATTACTATAAGACCATCATCAGTCTCCACTGCGAGTACCTGCTCTTTAATATCCTCTCCCAACTCACCGGTGGTGTAAACGCCTTTGACTATCTCTCTTGCATCATTGACTTCACGTAGCGCAGCCCTTTGAGAAATTTCGTGCTTTAAGTTTTTTGAGAAAGATGCGGGAACGTAAACCTCCATCTTTGGATGCATCACCTGAGTCAAACCTCCGATATGGTCCCAGTGAGCATGGGAGAGTACGATGATTTCTATTTCCTCCTTCGCAATGCCTAATTTTCCCATGTTGTGTAAAAGAACATTGGCATCCCATCCGGTGTCAAACATAATATTCTTGTCAGCATATTTAATTAGGCAGGAAAATCCCCACCCGCTCTTGAAACCATTCTTTGCCTGGTTGTCATACAATATGGTGAGCTTCATATCTCTATTTGCCTCCGAATCTATTTTTCAGATAATAATTTGAGTATATGGCACTCAGAGGATTATGGGCAAGCACTCTGTCTTTGACTGCCAAGGTGGTGACAGGGGCGTCTGAATGCTTGGTGAAAAGAATGTCATGACCTATGCATAGGCCGAGGATGATGTTCATTTGTGTGCCTTCGTCATTGAGTACCATTGCCTGGCCTATGGGATTGCACATAGCCTCCACGCCTTCATAATCATGGAGCCTTTCCAGGCCAAGACTCTTCTTGTCGATGCCGCAGACCTTGCAGCACACTGAATGGACCTCGAACTGCTTTTCAAGGATTTCATGAATAATCCTGGCCTCTTTCTCCAATCCGATGCAAAAGGCTAAGCCCAGTTTTTCATATTTCATATCTTTGGCATATAGTATCAGTTCTTCAAGGCGGGTCTTCTGCATGTAGTATTTTGCCTCTATGCTTGTGGAGACCTTCATGGATTCCAAATCCTGCCCGGTATAGCCTTTCTCAGCCTCCTCTTTTAACTTGACGCAGTCCTTTCCGGTGTAGCAATCTTTCTTGAGGCATAATGCGCATTTCATTCTCTTACTCCTCCTTTCTGTCAAGATAGTTATTAATGGCCGCCTGCAGAGTGTCGGCTGCAAGCTTTGCGCAATGAAGGTTTTCCTCTGGCAGACCATCAAGAGCATTAATAATGTCCTGGTTGGTGAGCTTTCTTGCTTCCTTGACCCCCATGCCCATCACCAACCGCGTGGTCATGCTCCCGCAGGCAATGGTTGTCCCGCAACCGTCTGTGTAAAAGCTTATTTGTTCAATGATCCCGTCTTTCACTTTGAGATAAAATTCCATGGTGTCGCCGCAGGGCCCGGTAATCTCTCCTGCTCCGTCTGGCTCCGCCATCCGTCCCACGTTTTGAGGGTTGTTAGCCTCTATAATGACTTTCTTGGAATACAATATTTCCGCTTCTTTTTCAATTGCCGCCTGTATCTCATCCGCAGCTTTTCCGAATTCAGCATCCTCTTCTGAGCTCAAATCAATACCTTCTCAATTTGTTGCCATATCTCTTTTATGGCCTGAGACATGGGGCCATCTGAATACTCCACAACTGTCTTTTCGTCCATCATGGCCTTGGTCGCGGTATCATCATAGGCAATCTTTCCAACAACCTCGATTCCTTCATCATCACAGAATTTCAATATGTTTTTTGTGTTTTCCTCATTTATGTCGTATTTATTGATGCAAACCAGAACAGGAATATTGAAATGCCTTGCTACTTTAATTGCTCTCATAGAGTCATGGATTCCACTTAGGCTGGGTTCAATAACCACCAATACTAGGTTCACACCAGTTAAAGAGGCAATAACCGTGCAGCCGATGCCTGGCGGTCCGTCGATGATTATCAGGTCTTTTCCAGTTTCCTTGGCCACATTCTTGGCGTTCTGACGAACCAGAGCCACAAGTTTACCAGATGCTTCCTCACCTGCGTGGAGCTTGGCATGCACCATTGGGCCAAATCTAGTATCAGAAATATATGCCTCTCCTGCATTTCTCTTAACCATCTGAATTGCATTAACTGGGCATACCATCTCACATACAGCGCAACCTTCACATTTTTCAGGATGAAGTGTATTGTCTGGGTCAAATGCACCATATCTGCAATTTTCATAACATTTTCCGCAATTGATGCAGAGTTCGTCGTTCTTCTTTGCTACATTTAAACCATTAAAAATTTCTTTGCTCTTTATTTGAGGTTGCATGAGAAGATGCACATCCGCTGCATCCACATCGGCATCCACGATAACCAGGTTCTTTGCAAGAGCCATAAATGATGCAGCAATAGTGGTTTTTCCACAGCCCCCCTTTCCACTGATTATAGTGATTTCCTTGACCATCATATCAACTCCATGATACTTTTATATATGCCAGCAAACATTGTTTTGTATTCTGGCATTCCTTCCACAATGGGTATCCCCTTTGAATAAAGCCTGGCGATGTTGATATCATTGGGAATCTTTGCTAATAATGGAATATTCTGTTCTTTGCAATATTTTTCTACACGGTCGTCGCCAATGCCATCCCTGTTTATCACAACACCAAATGGGGTGCCAATCTCTCTTACCACATCAACAGACAATGTAAGATCATGAAGCCCGAACGGCGTTGGCTCGGTTACCAAAATACAATAGTCCGAATCTCTAATCGCCTCCACGGCAGGGCATGCGGTTCCAGGAGGTGAATCGAAAATGGTTGTTTTTGAATCGTCAGCAAAACCTTTGAGTTCTCTTATTATTGGTACACCAAATGGCTCTCCAATATTGAGCAGGCCATGATAGATAGCCAGTTTTTTATTTCCCCCCTTCTCGATGATGCCTATGTGATGATCTTTTTCAGTAATTGCATTCACTGGACAAATTATCTTGCATCCACCACAGCCATGGCATAACTCTTCAAAGAACAGTAATTTTTCACCAAGAATCGATATTGCATTGTACTGGCAAAAATCAGCACATTTTTCGCAGAGAGTGCAGATATCTAGGTCAAAAACAGGAGCGGGAATGCTCACATCCTTTAATTTTATCATTGGTTCCTTGAAGAATATATGGCTATTAGGCCCCTCCACATCGCAATCTATCAGCATGGCATTGTCTATGCTCATGGCCAGATTGACTGCTATGGTAGTCTTTCCAGTGCCGCCCTTGCCGCTTGCTATAGTGATTTTTTTTAGTTTCATGTGTTTTGCCCCCTTTGAATTTTTTTTCTGACTGGTATAAGATATTTAACGCCCATATATGTTTTCCATTCCACAAGGCCCCTCAATACCATATTGTCCACTACCTTGTCCTCAAACCTACCTTCCATGTCCCGGACTTGCTTTTCCATCATTGGGTGCCTTGAGCATAATTGGAGAATAGTATCTACATGGTCTTGGCCTTCCACAACGCTAAAATCTCCAATCTCTGGAAATGTCATTTCCAGCGAACCACCAAGAATGCTTGCAGCGTTCAGAACAGTATCTGATTCAGGGGGTTTGACCCAATCCTCAGCAGGTGGTCTTGTGGGTGTTGCTATAAAAATTTTCTTTGGAGAAATCAAATCCAATTGATTTTTTGTGGAGTGAAGCGCACTCTCGGAATCATTGATTCCAGCAACCATCATGACCTCCGCCCACAGTTCTCCCCTGAACTCCTTGCTGAAAATTATCATACCATCCAGCACACTTTCAAAATCCAAATCTCTGTGAGGACGATGTAGCCTCTGATATGTTTCTACGTCCCCGGCAGAAAGAGTAATTGAGACCACATCAGCATTCATCAGGTCATGCCTGACATCGGGATGCCAGAGCAGCGAGCCATTGGTAATCACAGCTACCGGTATGCTGGTTTCTTGCTTGCAAAATGAGATGATCTTTCCAATGTCTTGAGACAATGTTGGTTCCCCGTCTCCGACTATAGTTATGAAATCAGTGTTCGAGCCCTGAACCGATACTAATTTTTCAATGTCAGAAATGATGTCTTCTACTGGAAAGAAACTGGCCCGCTTGATTCTTAAATCAGTTGTGCGGCCAAGCTGGCAATAAACGCATGAATATGAGCATGCCTTTGGCGGAATCGGACTTACTCCGATGGACCGTCCAAATCTCCTGGAGGGTACTGGACCATAAGCATGGGACATTCCTATAGCCCTCAATCGTGGTGGTGATGCTGTCCGCCACCGTGCTTCTCGCCTGTGCCTTCACCCCTGAATGCATGTTGCTGGCATGCTGTTTCATTCGTGGCTGCCTGTAGTTTTCCTGCCTTCCACATGTTGATGGCATCAGCAACTGTTCCGCTTGCGCCAACATATACCATGACACCAGATTGCTCGAACAAGCCGATGGCTCTGCTACCCAGGCCCCCACATAGCATGGTGTTTATGCCTGCCTTGGCCAATATCTCTGCGGGTAGTCCAGCGCCGCCTGCATGCTCGCTGGTATTGTCCATGATAGTGACTTCTTCAGTTTCGGAATCATAAACAGTATAGGTTGGCACCCTGCCGAAATGCTCTCCCACTTGCTCGCTCATGCCTGCCTTGCCCATTGATGGTATGCATACTTTCATTGTATCACCTCATTCCAGCATGAGAACCAACTGTTGCGGAGTTTGATTCCTGCAATTTGCCGTTCTTTTGCTGTTCCAGTGCTTCTCTTACTGAAGTGCCGCCTGCACCGGTGAAGGCCTTGATACCTGCTGCATTGACAGCCTGGGACGCATTAGGTCCCAGATTGCCAGTGATTATGGCCTCTGCCCCGTGTTTGGATATGAACTGTACCGCCTGCGGTCCGGCTCCACCCATGGCCGATGCACTATCATTTATCAGAGCCTCAAATTCCATTGTTTCTGAGTCCACTATTATAAAATACTGGCATCTTCCAAATATGGGATCTACCTCGGCTTCCAAGTTGTCTCCTTTTGCTGTTATTGCTATTTTCATTATTTCACCTCATTTCTTTCAATGCCATTTCAGCCGCATTGACAAGCTGGTACGCTATCGGAGATGCCGTGACTGCAGGATGCGTGCCAATCTGGAAAGTGGCTATGTCATCGGCAGTCATCTTCTTCTGGATGCATGCGCTGATTATGTTGATGACCTCGCCTGCACTAGTGCCTCCGCAAATTGCTCCCCCAACAACCTCGCCGTTGGACTTGTTGAAGTTCAACCGCACCCACATCTTGGCCATGCCCGGCATCCCGTCAGGGTGTCTGTTGGGAGCCTCTGCCTCTCCGACTGCAACGTCGAAACCGCAATCCTTTGCGCCCTTTGCGCTCATCCCGGCCATGCCGACGGTCAACCCATCAATAGCCGTGGAAAATACCCCAATAACGCCCTGATTTTTGCGTCTGGTATTGAACAGGTTCGCGCCTGCAATCCTGGCCTCATAGGTTGCGATGGATGCCAGCCATAATTTGGAAGGCTTTCCCGTGAAGAAGGAGAACTTGCTGGCGCAGTCGCCCACAGCGAATATATCGGGGTCGCTTGTCCTCTGGTTGGAATCCACCTTAATTCCAAACCCTGGGTCGGCTTCCAGACCCGAAGCCGTAGCCAGCGCAATGTTCGGTTTCACGCCAATGCCTACGATGAGAGCATCGGCCTTGATGACACGACCGTCAGAAAGCTTCACTCCTGTGACTTTATCGCTCCCCAGCACCTCTTCCAATTTTGCCTCGGTGACTATGTTGATGCCCCTCTTTTTGAGGGCATCCTCAATTTCCTGGCAGCACTTGCAGACGCTTTCGCCGAATGCTATCTGAAGGCATTGGTTCAGCATCTCAACTATGGTCACATTTATGTCCCGGTTCTTCTTGCATTCGTCAGCGAATTCCACGCCAATGAAGCCGCAACCTAGTACAACCAGGTCCTTGGTACCATCAATTGATGTCAGTAAATGCCTTAGATATTCTATGTCCTTCTGGATTGCGAATACATTTCCCTTATTGATACCGGGAATTGGCGGAACCAGAGGTTCCGAGCCTGTTGCAAGAATGAGCTTGTCATAGACGATTTTCTCGCCGCTGGCTGTGGTTATGCTTTTTCCTGCAGGATCCAGTGATGTAACTTCATCCACAAGTATGTCGATTTTGTTGTTAATCAAACCGCCATCTGGGATCAGATTGTTCTCTGGCTTACCAACAGTCCCGAATATATACGGAATACCGCATGGAATTAGCACCTGTTCCTCTTTTCTCACCAGCAAGATGCTCTTGTCTGGATAATGTCTTCTAGCCGTAATGGCAGCCGGAACTCCGGCCGCGCTTCCGCCAATCACTACAATGTCTGCCTGTTTCATGTAATACCTCCCAATGTTTATTTAGTTCCGGTATTCATTCTTTTCTTATTAATTGTTGGTTGCATTTCGGACACCTGCGTTCAAAACACGGAACTCCTCTTTGGTGCTGTTCTTGATATCCGCATTTCGGGCAGGTGCAACTTCCTCCCAGGCCTTGACCTGTTCCTCCGCCTTGACCCCTGCCGCCACCCTGGGCAACACCTTGTCCCTGTCCTCTACCTTGGCCTGCGCCTTGTATTCGATTGCCTTGCATATTTCATTCCCTCCTGAAATCTTTTATTTTATCAACGATTTTTCTAAATTCTATTGCTGATTCGAATTCTCTCAGGACAAATGGCTCGCCATTGTCCCCCATTTCTACAATTTTTTGCTCTATAGGGATTCTTCCCAAAAAGGGCACATCCATCTCCTTTGCAGCTATCTCCCCTCCACCAGTTTTAAACAGGTCGATTTCCTTATTGCAATGAGGGCACTTCATTCCACTCATATTTTCAACAATGCCTATCACTGGCAAGTTCAGTTGTTTTGCGAAGCTGACGGATTTTCGGGAATCAAGTAAGGCCAATTCCTGTGGTGTGGTGACTATTACTGCTCCAGTGGCATCTGGAATCAATTGAACAATACTGAGCGGCTCATCGCCGGTGCCAGGCGGAAGATCAATTACAAGATAATCCAAATCACCCCAGTTCACATCAGATAAAAATTGCTTGATAACTCCCATCTTCACTGGTCCCCTCCATATTACTGGTGAGTCCTTGCTCTTCAGTAGAAATGCCATGGACATGACTTTTAAACCTGGAGGAACTAAAATCGGTGTTAACCGCCCGGTCTCGTCTCCTATTAATTGCGCATCCTCAATATTGAGCAATTTTGGGACATTGGGCCCATGAATATCCACGTCTAATATTCCCACTTTCATGCCTTGGTCAGATAACGAAAATGCGAGGTTGACTGCGACAGTGCTCTTACCCACACCGCCCTTGCCGCTCATTACAAGAATCTTATTTTTTATCTTCTTGAGGTTTTTGGTTAATCGGGCATTCTCATCTGCCTTTTCTGTAGTGCCTTTTGCCATGTTGTGACTCCCAATCGTACTGGATTGAGGATGGCACACTATGTCTTTGAGTTAATCCCGTTTATAATCGGGGTATCTGATTAAAAACAAACTATAATTTATTCCCGAATTGTTGTTCCATTACCTTCCTCTCCCCTCTCTGGATTATTTCTGCCAAAGTGGATTGCGATATATTGAACAACTTCGCCAGTTCTTTCATGCTGGTTTTTTTAGGATAATCATAATATCCCTTCTCAAAGGCCAGCCTTATTATCTCTTCCTGTCTGGTTGTAAGCAAACTCTTGTTGCTCAGAGATGTTTTGCTTTTAAGCTCGATCTCGCATCCGCTGGCTTCAAGTGTTTCCAGGAGTTCGGAAAGCGACCCGTCGCCTCCTGTGATCAATCTCCATTCAACCCTGCCATCTCCCAAACTGAGTGCGTCCGTCATAAAGCAATCAGAGCTAGCCAAAGCCCTGCAAGCAACGCATTTGTCAGTAACGATAGACCCCAACAATCCCCCGTTTTTAACAGGAGATATTTCCACCTTGCACACATCTGGATGGTTCCTTATCGCCTCTACGATTTTATCATTTAGTTCATTGCAGGCATCAATTTTGATCAAGCCTCGCCCTCCGGATTTTCCATGCGGGATACATTCTATGAATTGAATTGGGGTGGAGAATTCCTTTCCGATATCTTTCACCCAGTTGTCGGGCATCCGTATCCTGAGGACGACTTCCATCATGTATGGTTACCAATTACAGTTAATACAATTCTAATATAAAAATAAAAAGAGAAACTGACTATTTTTCTTTTTTGGTCAGTTCCTTCATTCGCGCTTTCACGTCGCCGAGTTCCGCTTCCAGGTCCTTGACCAGTTTCTCCAGGTAAACCTTCTCCTCTTCAGGCGATGGCTCTTTGTAAACCGGTATGAACCTTGGGTCGGGCGGTTCGCTTGTTGGACCGTAGAATCCGGGTCCGCGACCGTAGCCCTGGCCAAAACCCCGGCCTGGGCCGCGTCCACGGCCCATTCCTCGGCCGTAACCCATTCCAAAACCGCGGCCCATTCCCTGGCTCGCGTATCCCGGACGATCGTATCCTGCGCAGTATCCGGCTCTTCGGCCGGTCATTGGTCCCTGTCCCCAGGGCCCTGTTCTGTCTCCGTATGGCATTTTATTTCCTCCTTTCATTATCTGGCCCGGCGACGGTGTAGGCGCCTCCGCGGATGTGTATGGCCTGGCCGTTCACGAGTGCATATGCGACTTTCTTTCTCACGCTCATGAGGTCGTTCCAAAGCGTGCGTCGCGATATTCCCATCTTAACGGCCGCTTCTTCCTGGGTCAGTCCATCTATGTCCACCAATCGCAATATCTCGACCTCATCGACGGTCAGATCGACCGCCTGAAGCGAACTCAGCGGGACTCCCGCCGGCTTGAAGTATTGCACTTCTGGCACATTCGTGACCCATCTAGGGCATCTATGTCTACCTCGTCTTCCGGGCATAATATGCTCATATGCGAGGAAGTATTTAAACTTGTTGCACATATGAGCATAATATAAAGTTTAAATACAAAATTGCAAAGGTTGATGAATCTTTCCTGTGCAAGAGCTTCCAAAATAGGAGGCCTGGGAAGCGTTTATGAGGCCTCACATCCTCGCCCTCACAGGCGAGGTTTTAGGGATGTTTTGATATTGGTGTTTGTCACTCAATAACATAAGCTACCAGTACCCCGCCCTCACAGGCGGGGCATGCTGTTGGGAAATCATTTAATCCTACATTGTTCAGGTAAAAACCCATAAATACCCGCATCAGGATGTATTCCCGGGTATGGAGAAAGTGCATGAGGAAGGCTATTGTTGTTCTGATTGTAGTGATGCTGGTGGTGGTCGCGACCGTCGGGATATTTCTGTTGCAGGGGCCAGATGTTCCGGAGAGGGAGCTGGCTGAATCCTATGAAGTGGAAATTACTTCGTATTTCAATGGCGATGAAGGAATCAGAACTGATGGGCCACAAATGCAGGGAATGGCATACAGGATGAGCACATATTCATGCGATAGGTTTTACGCTGCTGGCGGAGATGGGGCAGCATCTCCACTCGGATTGTATGCATATGAATTGGATGGACAGAACATCTGGAACTTTGATTCCAGTTCAAGGATAAGCACTTCGGTTCTAGTGAACAATTTTGGAAGCTTTGGGGATCTAAATAAAAACGACGTACGAATATTCTTTGGTTGTGAGAATGGCCAATTATTTGTCCTCAAGGATGGATTTGTCGAGGCGTCAAGTGCGTTCGCCCCAGTTTATAACAATGCGTGGTCATATAATTTAAATAGCGAGGTGGTTGGCATAGATTATTATGATCAACGAGATGCAAATCAATCGCTCAATTATGGAGATATGTTCTTTGCCAGCACGACAAATGGCACGCTATATGCGTTCAGAGGAGGCATAACGGAGATCAATCCAATTACAGGCCAGGCAAATATTACTCAACCAACTCTGGCCTGGACAAATCATATTTCGAATGACCCATTAACCTCGCCGACAATTTCGGATGATGGAAAATATGTGTTCGTTGGTTCCAGGGACGGATTGATCCATGGTATTGACGCGGCTAGCGGCCTAGAAATTCCAGAGTGGGATGGGCCTTACAGAGTATCGGATAAATACTGGTCAACATCGCCCGTTGCTGTAAGCACACCAGCAAGAATCTATGCTTCGACAAGCGATGGGCTCATTCACTGCATATGGGGCTCAAACGGCACAGCGGTTAGTGGCTGGACGCATCTTGAGGATAAGCTGGCTGTAAATGGATACCAGCTGAAAAAACCGAAAGAAAAAATCGATGGCGGTTGCCTCACTGATATTTCCATGTCACCGGATGGAAGCACAATAATTGTGGGCTCAGATACTGGATATGCATATTCGATGTCAACGCAGGACATCAGTCAAACCTTGGTTTTCGATACCAGAGTGCGAACCCAGGAAACCCAGGTGAATGTCATGCCCTTTTATGACTGGCGATTCTCAAAATATCTTTATGTCGTTGCCAGGCATCTAAATAATACAGCCACAGATCCATCAGACGATTTCAGTATTCTCTATTGTCTTGCATCAGCAAATAATTCAACCCTCATATGGAAGGTTGTGAGGGATGGGGTGATTCTG